>JAFMBQ010000494.1 GCA_017858365.1 Algoriphagus sp.
ATTTCTTCTTAGGACGTTTAGTGGTTAAAGTCCCTGTCTAAGTAAAGCTGAAAATCGACTTTAGAAACAAGTCTTTGCTGAATCCTAAGTCTTTTTTGGATTTTCTATCATCCCTTATTGGTGTTCGTCTCTCAGTAAATCATTCACAGTTTTCACCGGATTGAAGGTGATTAGCGGAACTTCTACGAAGATGGTATTCCAGCCTGCCATTGCTCCATTCCATAACCCTGGTAGTTCCAGCGCCTTTAATTCACGACCACTTTTTGATTTCTCCGTGATAAAGCCGGTTTTCATGTCTCTGTATTCCAACAAGTCAAAAGATTCACCTTTATGATTTCTCGTACCGCAAACCAAATCCACTGGATTGAAGTGTGTGGAAGCATTCATATGGGCCTGCGATTCTGGGTCATTTAAATCGATCTGGGCAGTTTCAAGAATTTGAAGTGATTGTGAACCATCAGATTCTTTGATCCAAAAAGGACCTCCACCTGGTTCGCCGGTATTTTTCACCATCCCGCATACTCGTATTGGTCTGTTAAGTTTGGCCTTAAGGTAAGCACCTTGATATTCTATCGAATTTGTATTAAAGTTTTCTGGCAGTTTTGCACCCAGCTCATTTGTGAAAACTGATTTGCCTAAGCTCACAGTATCTTTACTATAGGAATTTTCAAGTGCGCGTACTGCCTCAAATACTTTGGATTGGATTTCTAAAAGCAATCCTCCAATGGCCATTTTATAATTTTTGGTTTCTTCTTTAAGCCGATCAGGTACGACATTGTCTATATTCTTAATAAATATCAGGTCAGCGGAAATGTCATTAAGATTTTCTAGTAAAGCACCATGACCTGCAGGTCGAAACAGGATGCTTCCATCTTCTTCCAAAAACGGATCATTATGAGAGTCTACCGCTATCGTGTCTGTTCTTTTCTTCTGGGTAGAATAAGTGATTTCAAATGCTACCCCAGCTTCTTTAGAAAGGCTAGGTACTATGGCATCGATCTCGGATTTGAATTTGGATTGATGCTCTGGAGAAACAGTAAAGTGGATCTTCACTTTGTTGCCAGAACCTAATGCGTATTGAACTCCCTCTATCAAATGCTCATGAGCAGGGGTTCTTCGCTTGTCTGGATAGGAGTGAAAGCGCAGGAGTCCTTTTGGTAAATTCCCATAGCCTAAACCATCATCAAATAGCAACGCTGCCAAAATCCCCTTATAGTCTTTGGTGTCCAGCGCTTGATTAATACTGCTGTTTTGACTTTTTAACACTTCATTGAGATCGTCATAGAAAGCGAATTTCTCAATGTTGTTCATGAACTTTTGGACAAAAGTACTTTTACTCAAATCTCCATCACCTTCCAGAAAACCGAACAAATCCTTAAACATTCTGGATGCAGCCCCACTTGCCGGTACAAATTTCACAACTTCGATGCCTGCTGCCTGCTTAGGGTAAGTTGATACGTAGTGGTCCACCTCGCTTGAATCCAATACTTTAATTCCATCACCTGGGGTAGCAGGAGCAGTGATATTTAAAAAAGGGAATCCGTTTTTGAAGTTTTCAATCTGGGTGGCAGCGACCTCAGGGTTCATTCCCTGCTTGCTTATTTGTTCAGTTAGACTTGTATTCATGGCTTTTGGGTTTCGAAAAGTTTACCTGTAAGATAATAGCCGGAACTAGTTTACTCAAGCAGAATAGAATTTTTTTAGAATGTTTTTTCAACCACCAAGGACGCGAAGGTTTCGCAGCCGTAAACGGAGGTTTGGATGAGGATTAATAGATCTTAAAAAATATTTTTCGGCGAAAACCGTTGGAAGGTGTTTTTTCACACCTAGAAAACAAAGTCTCCTAGTTCTTGCGCTATCAATTAAAGCGTTGTAGGAGCAATATCTGTATAACTGCACGTCATTGAGCACTTTTTCAAATCAATTTTAAATAGAATATGATGGCTTTTTACTCACTCAATCGAATTTTTTTAACTGAAATTTGACTTGCTGACTTGGTTTTTTCTGGGCCAATATGTCCAATGAGCCTTCGGTAAGCTGTAAAATCCGGGGATAGCCTCCCGTGACTTGGGCATCGCGCATCAGGATTAATAGTTTGCCTCCAGAAGTCAATTGGACAGTTCCAGGAAAGACTGGAGCAGTTAATCGTTCGGGGATTGAGTTGGGCAAGAGCTCCTCCAATTGAAAAGCCATGCGATTAGCTAAAGTCGAGATGGTAAATTTTGAATTCAATAATTGCGTTTTGTTATCATTTGATAATGATTCGAAATCAGGCCCTGGATAAACCTCCAAGATGGATTCTTCAAACCAAGTAGTCTTAAGTCTAACAGAAGCGAAGGTCTCCTCGGCTAGCGATTGAGTTGTGAAAAACGGAACTTTATCTCCTTTTGAGAGCATCCCCCTCTTCGTGATTTTAGGATAGTTGCTTCTAGAAGATAAGATTACTTCTATCTGAAATCCCTGAGATATCCCCAGATAAACAATACTTCCTGATAAGAATTTCCCGATTTCTAACTCATCTCCAGGAACGATTTTGATCAAGTTGAAGGAAGTTAATTCCCCGTTTTTCCGAATCTCAGCTTTCGCTCCCGACAATCCGATTGTGGTGTAACTATCAAAGCGACACTTAAACCCGGGTTGTAATATTTCTAAAATTGCAGCATTTGGCTTGTTCTTGAGCAAGTGATTGATCCATTCGAAAGAGCGTTGGTCCATCACTCCTGAAATTGGTACTCCCCAGTGTCCAAGTCCAATTCGTCCAAGGTCTTGAACACTAGTTCCAGGATTTGTTTTCAAAATTTCTAAAAACCCAATGTCTCTAATCATTGCTTTTTAATGGTTTTGAATCTTTGGAAAGGCAGTAAAATTCTTCAAGGCTGATGGATAAAAACTTGATTCGTTCTCCTGGCTTCGCGAAAACAGGAGGGTTTTCATTTTGATCAAAAAGGATAGTTGGAGTTTTTCCTATGACATGCCAACCTCCTGGACTTTCGTTTGGGTAAATCCCCGTTTGAGCACCTCCTATGGCTACTGATCCCGGCTCTATTTTCCGATCAGGGACACTTTTCCTTGGAAAATGTAAAGCCGGATCTAGGCCATTCAAATACATGAAACCAGGCAAGAAGCCAAAGAAATGAATTCGGTAAATTGGGATAGTGTGGAGGTTGATTACATCCTCGAAGCTGATGGACTTTGATTTGGAAAGCGCATTCAGATCTTTCCCCAGCTCTTGATCATAGCAAACTGGTATTTCCCATACTTTCTCAGGAAGAGGAAGCGCGTTGATGTTAGATTGAAGCAAAGCTTTCCAGCGTCTTTGTGAATCAGGATTAAGATCGCTCCTGAGCATGCAGGTAAGCGTCTGGAATCCTTTTCTAATTTCTAAGACTTCCGTTCCCAGTTGTAAAGCGATAGCCAATTCCCAACTTAAGATATGCTGCAAGAGTAAATCATTGGGTTTTTCATCCCAATAGAGTTCAATCAGGTTGGAGCCGATCTGTCTTAGACTTGGCCTCATTTCCAATATTTTTTTCTGAGAATTGGGAGAAAATTCATCAAGCCAGGGTTGTCACCGTGGAAG
>JAFMBQ010000495.1 GCA_017858365.1 Algoriphagus sp.
AAGAATAGAAAAATAGTACCATACAAAACAGCTTTAGAAATCGCCAGGTTAATTATATTGAATTACGCGCCTAATATTTCATCTGGTAAAGAAAATATGTTAGCTCTGCTATTTGACATGAATTCGTTATGGGAGGAGTACATTTTAATGAAAATACAACATGTTGCTCAAGTTGGAATTGAAGTATTGGGTCAAAAATCAAAAGTATTTTGGAATGGTATTACCATTCGTCCAGATATTGTTATTCGAAATGGCTCTGAGACTTATATTATCGATACCAAATGGAAAAACATTAACGGAAATAAACCATCTGTAGAAGATTTGAAACAAATGTATGTTTACAACGATTATTGGAGATCTACAAAAGCTGTTTTAGTATATCCGTCAAATTATTCTGAACCCCCTAAATTCAAAAACTTTGAAGGAATTATAGAAAACGAAGAACATCATCAATGTGGCATAGGAAAGATTTCTATTTTCAATATTGATAACAACGTATTAAGTAATTCAATAGGACAAGAAATCTTGACATGGTTTGACACTATCCCGAGCTAATGCTGATATACCAAAATTTTCTTGGTGCACCAAATGAACCCTTTTCACCTGGTTGGAATCCAAGATGGTTACAATATTCTAAATACTTCTCATTTAATTTATCGTTGATTTCTGGCTTTGTTTCTAAAATTTTAATGATTGCTTGATTAGTATCCCTGCCGTCTTTTTTTTCTGAAGCCAAATGTTTGTCAAGATTGTTATCTCTGTACCCAATAAATCGACTTGGTGCAAAATGTAGTACTGAGTCAATTTTATATACCACAAAACAAGTTCCTCGTTTAATTAAAGATTTTGCATCAATTACTTCCAGGTCTTTCCCTTCATTTATATAGTATTCAAGGGTCTCAATATTCTTTATAAGCTCATCTTTAGAATTTATAAGTTCCATTCTAAGTTTTTTTTAGTAATAATACAATAATTATTAATTGGAATTAAAAGTAGTTGATTTTCATTTATTTCTTATTTTTTTCGATGCCTTTTAAGAATTTAACTAAAGGTAAAATATTAGTTTTTGGTTGCGGTGTGGATTTGCTTATTTTGAGGTAATTTACCTGCTGATCGGGATTAACTAATCATTTAAATTGGGCATTAAAAGGAGCAATATGTTGATAAGATTACTGAATATTGGATTTGTACATGCTGGAAAATGGAATTTGAAGAATAATAATCTGAATGTTGAATTAATAGGTCATCAAAAAAGTAAAAATGTCCTTTATAGTTTTGTTTCAGATGGGGTTGTAAAATACATTGGTAAAACTATCTTAGAATTAACAAAACGAATGTATGGGTATCAAAATCCAGGGCCTTCACAAAGTACCAATATTCGTATAAGTTTAAAAATCAAAGAGTTGTTGAGTAGCAATAATTCTGTTGATATATTGGTTTTACCTGAAAATAGTTTCTTAAAGTATGGTGATTTCAAAATTAAACTTGCAGCCGGCCTTGAGGATACATTAATTTATGAAATTAATCCAGAATGGAATTTCACAGGTAAAAGCACGATGAATAAAATCAAACAGGACTTAAAGTTAAAGGTAACTTCCTTTGAAATAATATTAGGTATTGCCTATTATAATCAAGGATTTTTTAATGTTTCAAAGGCACACAATGAAAAATTTGGGATTGATAAATCTTTAATTAAAATTCAAATTGGAGAAAATCCGGAAGATACAATTCAGGGATACATAAACAGAACAGCAAATTCAAATGGTACACCAAGGATTATGGGAGGAAAAGTATTGACGGAATGGATTAAAAAACACTACAAACAAGGTGATTTAATGAAAATAGATATCCTTTCAAATGATTCCATAAAATTGAATAAAAAAATATAGGGATAAAAGTTACCGCTAAGAAACTATAATCTACGCGAAAAAATTGACACTAATCCTTGCAGCTTTTTTAAATTTCAGTTAAAAATTTTCTGAGTAGTATTTTA
Source organism: Algoriphagus sp. (assembly GCA_017858365.1). Classification (GTDB taxonomy): domain Bacteria; phylum Bacteroidota; class Bacteroidia; order Cytophagales; family Cyclobacteriaceae; genus Algoriphagus. The sequence goes on from JAFMBQ010000495.1 coordinate 1,994, forward strand.
TTTTTATCATTTAAACTTCCATTTATTAATTTTTTCTTTTGTATCGATAGCCATCTATACAATTTTACTTCTACATCATTGCCAGAATTACTGCTTGGTAATTTTTTATGTTTTTTATAAAAAACTTCCAAATCTACAAATCGATCCTTCCATTCTTTTTTCTCAATAGCTGGTGCATCCGTAATTTTAGTATAATTATTTTCGTATATTTTATTGGATAAGCCTATATGCCCATTTGTAAAAAATATGAAAGTACCATTTTCCTCTAATTTTAAATTTTGCACTATGCTATATTCACTTGAATTAGACCTATATTTTAAAATATAGTTTGATATTTCAGATATATGTTTTGGCGATGAATATGCATTCAAATATTCAATTGCTATTTTTCTAATGGTTCCACCTTTAAAATTATCAAGTTCATCTTCCCATTTTTTAAGTCCGTATGTACTTGCTCTCCCAAAATATACAAATCTTTCTTTATCCCTTTGTAAAATACTTCTTACAGATTCTAAACTAAAATTAAATTCTGGAACTTTTTTCTTAATCTCTAAATAGATTTCTTCAATCTTTTTCATTTTCCCTTTTTCATCCAAAGTCTCATAAACATATTCGTATAATTCCTTTTTGGTATTCCTGTTAATTATAAAATAATCATTATTAATTTTTATATTAAATTCATATTTTACAATAATTGAACATATATAATCAAGTTCTTCTATTATATTTTCAACCGAGCTATTAAGAAATTCATTAATAATATCAGTTTTTTTAATGGTATATGTATAGTTGTTTTTTTTAGTTGAAAGTATAAATATTTTAGTAAAAAATTCTTCGAAGTTAAAATGTCTGTAATATTTCTTTTTTATTAAGTATTTTTTATTGAATGAATACAACTTTTTTATCACCATTTAATTTTAACAAAAGGGGATTATGCGTTTCATTTAGGAAAATGTTATAAATTAAGGTAATAAAATCCAGATTAAAATTCACATCTTCTTTAGTATTAATTTTAATCATTACATCATTATCTAATACTATTAAACTCTTATTTAATTCAAAGTTATAGTTGAAATAATTTAGTTGGTAAAGTCTATTTAAAGGTTTTAATTTAAAAATTAATTCACTTTCCAGGGATGATTGTAATTGCCTAACACGCTCTCTTGAAAGATTTAGTTTATTAGCAATAATAGAATTATTAAATTTATCAATATTAATAAATATATTATTAAATATTAATGCCCTCTTGGAGTCTAATATTTTGTTTGATTTAAATATTAAACTGAGTATTTTAAACAAATTAATTTTTTCATTATCGAGAAAATAAAGATCTAATTCACTAAAAAAATTAAAAGGTAATTTAGGGAATATATTTTTTAACAACCATTTAAAATAATCAATTCTTAAAACATTATTTGATGTTGAATATATTTTATCGAGATAATTAATTAAATATAATTTCCATTTTTTTAATTCTATTAGAGTCTTTTCTCCAATATTTTTAATTTCATCAAATTCAAATTTAGGTTCATTAATAATTTTTATTATTTCAATTATATCTTTATTTTCTACTA
>JAFMBQ010000496.1 GCA_017858365.1 Algoriphagus sp.
TTTTTCTGCATAAAAATACCCCCAAGAAGTGTCTAACTTTTTGGGGGCACATCAGATTTCCTCAGGCTTTTTTTGTTTTTAACCTTTGAGGTTTTTAAAACCTCGAAGGTTTTTATTTTTTCCTAAAATCTAGATTAATTTGGATATCAACTAAACTGAATATGGATCTTGCATTTGATTTTTTTGAATCCGGAAAGATTTATCACATCTATTCCAAAGCAGTAGGGAATGAGCTTCTTTTTATCTCTGATGAGAATTTCAAATACTTTCGTAAAAGGCATGATGAATATTGTTCTGAAATGTTTGAAACAATAGCTTATTGTCTCATTCCCAATCATTTTCACTTATTGGTGCTAGTTAAAGAAGGAAGATCTAATGACGATGTGGTTAAAAAATTTTCAGACTTTTTAAATTCGTATTCCAAAGCATTCAATAAAGCCAATGAAAGAAATTGTGCGCTTTTCCAAAGGAAATTTAAACGGAAACTCATATCATCCGAAGCATATTTAACTCGCATAATATTGTATATCCATTTGAACCCTTTTAAGCACAGGCTTGTGGAAGATTTTAGGACATGGAAATATTCATCATTTAATTCATATTCTAAAGAGTTACAAACGAAAGTCAAAAAGGAGATAGGTTTGGTGGACTTCAAGCATTTTTAAAAATTCATCATGAAATCAAAGAAGATTATTCACCCAATGATTTTCTTTTGGAGTAAGTCTTCAATCAAAACCTTCGAGGTCCCGAAGACCTCAAAGGTTAGCCCTTCCTCGTATCTCTCAACATCTTTAAATACAAACCTTCCACTCGTTCTCTGGCCCAAGGTGTTTTTCGAAGAAATTTCAAGCTGGAATTGATCGAGGGATCGTGGGTGAAACAACGAATCGTAATTCGCTGTCCTAGCTCTTCCCAGCCATAGTTTGCCACTAATTCAGCAACTATGTCAGCGAGTTTAATGCCGTGAAGTGGATTGTTGGGTTGGGGTTGATCTTCTGAACTTTCAGTCATGAGTTTTTTCTGAATTAACGCTTAAAGATAGTCTGTCCTTCTTTAATCGTCTCCATTACTTGGATATCCTTCAGTTTCATCGGATCGATTTTCAAAGGATTTTGATCCAAAATAACTAAATCGGCTAGCTTTCCTTCTTTCAGACTTCCCTTTCGATCCTCTTCAAAATGCTGATATGCTCCCCAAATCGTAATAGATTTTAAAGCCTCATAAGGAGTTAAGCGTTCTTCTGCTCCAATCAATTCGCCAGTCCGGGAAATCCGATTGACAGTGGTCCAGAGGATCATCATCAAATTTGGAAATGCGACTGGAGCATCGGTGTGTGAAGTTACTTTCATGCCGCGATCCAATGCAGAACGTATCGGTGAAATTCGATCAGCTTTTTCTTTGCCTATGATCTGCCGATGCCAATCTCCCCAGTAAAAGGTGTGCATCGGGAAAAGTGAAGCGACTACATCCATATCGGCAAGACTGTCCAATTGATCCATTCGAATGTATTGACCATGAATCAGAACGTTTCGGCGATCTTTATTGCCATACTTTGCAATAGCTGGACGAAGCGTTCGAATCAATTGATCCATGGCTGCATCTCCATTTGCATGAGTGAGTAGCTGCCAGTTATTTTCAAAAGCCATGTTGACAATTCGTTGTACTTCGGAGTCTTCCGCGATTGCAGGATAGCCTTTGTAGTCTTTATTTTGTCCATCCGGCGGGATCAAATAAGGCTCAGTTCTCCAGGCTGTTCTTCCCTGAGGAGAGCCATCAAGCGTCATTTTGATTCCTCCGATTCGATAGCGATTGGTATATTCCTTCCCGTACCATTTGCTTTCGAAATATTGAGGTGCTGTATAATCGATATAAGAAACTACATCTAGGTAAAATTTTTCTTGCTCAGCATAGCTCGCCATCAATTCGTGATTGCCCATGGCTCGCCCTTCTTGGGCAGTGGTATAGCCGTATTTTGCAGCTATCTCTTGGGACTTATCTAGGTAATAAAAGGCAAGTTCTGGGTCCGAAGGCCCAATTATTGGAAAAAATAAGGGGATTGCAGCAAGTTCTTCGAGAACTCCATTCGGTTCTTGACTACCTGGCATCCTTCTGATAACTCCGCCAGCAGGGTCTTTGGATTCTGCTGTTAAATTGCTCATTTCAAGGCCTTTTGAGTTCATCACTGCGAAGTGCCCAGAGATATGAATAATACAAATTGGAACTTCTGTTGATACTTGATCTAGGTCTTCTTTGGTAGGAAAGCGATTTTCAGCTAAAACCGCATCGTCAAAGCCCAATCCAACAATCCATCCCTGAGTTTTATCAGTGCCATTTGCGGCGTGCCAGGACTTTAGCTCAGTTATTAATTCAGGAATAGAATTGACATCTCCATCCGGACTGGCTAGTAAATTAGCCGAGACGGCTTGAGCTCCAAATCCACCAAAATGTGCATGGCCATCGATAAAACCTGGGACTAAGGTTTTACCGTCTAGATTTTTCATCTGATGGCCTTTACCAGCAATTTTCATGGCTTCATCCATGGTACCGACGAATAGAATTTTTCCTTCTTTTTCTACCAAAGCTTCGGCATAATTTGGTTCATTGCCTTCCATTGTGATGATGTCACCTCCATAGTACATGGTAGCTACAGGTCCAATTTCTTCTTTTGGACTGCAAGAAAAAGTAAGGATCAAAAAGCAAAGTAATTGAGTCAGATTTTTCATAGTCATTTGATAAACCTAAAAATAATTTTATTTCATAAAGAAATATTAAGCTATGTCTATTTTTTCACCTTAAGATTAGCCAAATGAGATTCAAGTTCTAGATCGACTTGAAAATAGCCTATAGTGCCACTAAGACATTCCAGCAAAATAGTTCCGCCTTTATTCTTATCAATAATTTTTTGCAAAGCTTCAATCGTGTGAATTTCCTGATCGTTGGCTTTGATGATTAGGTCACCAAGAGGCCATTCCATTTCATCAGCCTGTGTGCCTTGGTAGATATGTGTCACAACCAGCATCGGTTTTTCCTGATCTATGGTTTGCAGCATTTCGATCTGGGCATAGGGATCAACGAATTGTATCGCTTGGATAATCTCATAACTCAAGGGCTGGATGATCATCCCAAATACTTCCAAATATGTTCTTTCATTTAAGATCGGGTTGGAGATAATGCCCTTTTCAGGATTACGCATAGCAAGGGCTTTGGTCTTTTTGATCACCCCATTTCGCATAAAATGAATTTCTGCTTCTTCTCCGATTGGCACCAGCTTCATCACATCATAGATATTTTTGTGTCTATATAACCCCTCCTTACCGATGACAATGCCATGCCGGTCAAACTCGACCTTGTTGATAGATAAGATTACATCTCTAGGTTGAATTTTTGCAGCCTCAAGGAAACCATTTACCAAGACCTTTGAGACAATCACTCCTTTGGCCTGCGACTGTTTCAATAATGGATTAAAGTTTTCCGCATTTTTTTGCAGTTTACCGCCAATGTCTGCAAAGCGTGGCTCGTTGAGAAGCAGAAGGTTTTCGATGATTATTTTGACGAAAC
>JAFMBQ010000497.1 GCA_017858365.1 Algoriphagus sp.
CCAGCAGCGGGGCAAAATAAGCCTGATTCGGTGAGTTCGAGTAGTGACAAAAGCTTATTCTTTATTTTAATTCATAAAAGTAAAAAGTTTGAACATCACGTTCTACTTCTCCTGGAATGATTCCAACTTTCTCCGTGGCATAAAGAAGGTCTCTCACAGATTCCAATCGGATATCCCATCTTCCTTGCCAGAGTTTTTTGCCTTCGTTATAGACTTGATAAGAATATTTATTTTTATACCTCTGACTCAAAGCGATGAACTCATCACCGATCATTTCTTTAGGTAATGCATCTACATCTGCCTTGGGCGCAGCGTCTTCAAGCATGGTAAGTAAATAGCCATTAGAAAAGACAAAGTATTGATATTCACTTGCCGCCAACGAATGGAAAAATCCAGCCAAATCTTCTCCTTTCATGGCTGGTTCGATTTGTTGATAGGTTTCTCCCGGATTCAAATCCCATTGGTTAATCAACTTTAGCTCTGGAAATTTATAGATATAGATTTCTGGGGAATTGGGAAAAAGAGCATAAAGCAGGTCATCTTTTAAATGCAGGATAGGATCTAATTGATAATAAATACCTGGGGATTTAACCATCTGGCTGGATGCGGGAATAGTTGATTGATTAATGATCTCCAAACTTTTAGCATCTCTAATATTTAAAAGTGGGTAAGACGATAATAGATCATCTACCGTTTGGTAGGACTCAGAATCTTTTGGTTTATAGGAAAAAGTGAAAATAAAATCCCCGAAAGTTTGAAATGATCTGCTACCCCCAACTCTTCTAGTTACTAACTGATAATCTGTGTTTTGATTCTCTTTTAGATTAAAATCAAAATCATATCTAAAAATCGCTTGGTCAGTTTGAATTACGATCTCGTCATTAGCTCCATAATTTGCATTTATAAAATAAGACCTGCGAAAGCTATTTTTCCCATCCGATACTAGATCTGCTATAGCCAGAACCTCTCCTTCAGAATCCACTCTCATGATTTCTCTGGTGTTCCAATCGTACAACAAGTATTCCATGGTAGTACTTTTGACATCAAGGAGAGAAAGCTCGGTCAAGCGATCAATAACCAAACTGTCCTTCAAAACTAGCTGAGGAACAAAGGCTTCAGCTTGGTAGACAGCTTGTTCTTTTTCACCACAGGCTTCCGTAAAAAATAGAACTAGGACAAAAAGAATAGATTTTCTCATAAATAAAGATGTTTTCTAACTAAACGATCTTTAAAAATAATGAATTTTAATTAACTAACGACTAGATTAATTTAGGCAGTTGAGTTGGTTTTGGATAACTCAACCTTGCCAATTTTTCTCCGGTATAATATTCATCCAAGCCTGACACTGATACCGTATCCAAAGCATTCAGATCCAAAGAACCGTCTGCTCGAAGTCCTTTTTCATCTACAAAAATATGTTCAATCTTTCCAATCACTAAAACGGTCTGATTTACTTTCAAGGTTTGTGTTTCGACTAAAGAACAAGCCAACTTAAGCGGACTACCTTTTACAAATGGGGCTTTGAATCCGGAAAAATATTCTTCCTGAAAACCTGTGCCTTCAAATTCAGAACCCTCCCAACTTGCAGCTGTCCAATGAGCTTCTTTATAAAATTCAGAAGTCACATGATTCATAGTAAAAAATCCTGTGTCTAGAATATTTTCCAGTGTATCTCGCTTTACAGTATGAGGTCGGAAAAGTATACCTACTAAAGGAGGTGAAGCTCCAATGTGAAAAACCTGTGAAAATGGGGCAAGATTAGTGAGTCCTTTCGGATTTACTGTACCTATTAGGTTGAGACTTTTATAGCCTGAAACACAATTAATCAAATTTCTTCGAAAAAAGGAGTCTGCTTTCAAAATCTCTTCCTGATCAAAATGCCTAATCATTTTGCAATCGCTTCTTCTATCGAGTCACAATACTGGATGTCAAGCTGATCAATAATATTGTCAGGGTAATTTTGAAAAATTTGTTGTTTGGCGATTTGCACCATTTTCTCAAACCATTTCTCAGGAGGAAGGATTTTTCGGTGTTTAGTCACTCCATACCCAAGCATGTCTTTTTTCCAATGAATGAAATACCATTCCATGGTTGGCTGGTGAAATGCACGCAGGGAACGCTTATCAAATATGAATTTTTCGTAAAAACCAGCTTTTACGATATCTCCAATTTGATTAAAAATAACTTTAAAATCATCCATCGGAATGTAATCAGCGAGCAATTCGCAAATGATCATTCGCTTGGCGGGGCTCACCAAAACTCTTGCATATCGGACTTCAAAAGCTAGCGTGAAATCTTTTGTTTCGGTTTGAAATTGAGTTTCATTCATGACCAATTTGTTTTATTAAAAAACAGATTTATTTTTTGAGGAGTTGGAGCTTATTACATCTTTCTTGATCTGAGAGAGTTTTTCCTCAAGATTGGATGCATAATCGAGGGTTGTACGTAGCATTTCATGCTGAGATTGGATTTGCTCTTTCAATCTCGCCAACTCTTTATTCACTTGAGAAATATTCTGATCGTATTCTAATTTCAATCGATCTTTCTCAAGCTGGGCTTTCCTCAATTCTTCCTTAAATAATAAGAATGATTCAGGTGGTGTCTTCATAATCACATTTCGTTCTTCTCGGGACCATACCCATATTAATTACAAATAATGGGCACATTTGTTTTGACAAATTATTTTAAAGATGACATTCCACCGTCTAGGTGAAGAATTTGACCTGTCATCCAGGATGAATCTTCCGATAAGAGATAACTAGCTGCTTTTGCAATATCCGCTGGTGTACCAACACGGCCCAAGGGATGTCTTTTATCCGAAGATTCTTTTTTCTCAGGTGTTGAAAGTAGGTTTGATGCCAATGGAGTATCTGTTAAGGATGGTGCGATTGCATTGACTCTAATCTTATTAGGTGCCCACTCTGCGGCCAATGATCGTGACAGCCCTTCAATTGCACCCTTAGCCGAAGCAATACCTGCATGGAAACCCATTCCAGTTTGCACCGCAACGGTACTAAATAAGACAACCGAGGAGGAATCAGACTTTTTCAAACCTTTTAAGCACGCTTGAAGCACTCGAACTGCTCCATAAAAATTGATATCCATTTCTTTTTGAAAATCTGAAATAGAAATCCGATGGAAAGGCTTAAGGTTTATTGTGCCTGGACAATAGACCAGTCCATCAATGACCTCAGGAAGGTTAGGAATCACATCAAAATCTAATGAAACATCCAAAGCCGTTGTGCCTTCACCACTCTTGGAGTATAAAAAAAGATTAAATCCTTTTGAAGAAAGGTCGGCCGCTACAGCTTTTCCAATACCAGAATTGCCTCCAATAATTACAATATTTTTATCTTTCATATGGTTCCTAAAAGTAGTTTATAATGACTTTTGTTTAGAAAAAGTCAAAAAAAAACCGGATTTCAATCCGGTTTTCTGTTGGTTTAGTTCCTTAAACTTTTATTTCTTGAGCTCGATGTATTTCATGAATTCCAATCGAGTTTGCTCATCGTGTTGAAATTTCCCTGAGTAAAACGAAGTTACTGTAGAGCTATTCGT
>JAFMBQ010000046.1 GCA_017858365.1 Algoriphagus sp.
CATAAAAAAAGCCCCGACCGAAGTCGAGGCTGGTGGTGATAAGTGGGCTCGAACCACCGACTCACGGATTTTCAGTCCGATGCTCTACCAACTGAGCTATATCACCGTTTTTTAAAGTGATGCAAAGGTAGGTATTTGGATAGTTGTACCAAATCATTTGAAAAAAATTTATTAACAAAAACTCAAATAACACGCTAAATCTATCAATATGAGCTTTTTACCACAACTTGCATTTGTGCTTATTTTGGGCGTTGCAGGCTATATTTTAAGCAAAAGGATCAAATTCCTCCGAAGAAACATCTTTTTGGGAAAAGCAGAAACCCGAAATGATCACACTGAAGACCGCTGGAAGACCATGGCTTTGGTCGCTTTTGGTCAGCAAAAAATGTTTAAACGAATCATTCCCGCTTTACTTCACCTGTTGATTTATGTCGGATTTGTAGTGATCAATTTGGAAGTACTTGAATTCATTCTGGATGGAATAATCGGAACACACCGGCTATTCGCACCATTTCTTGGCGGGGTTTACACTGCTTCCATGAATATGTTCGAATTTCTAGCAGTGGCGGTACTATTCTCTTGTGTGGTATTCCTGACTAGGAGGTACGTAACTAAAGTGGAGCGATTCCAAAAACCTGAAATGAAAGGCTGGCCGGCACTTGATGCTACACTTATTCTGGTGGTTGAGATCATCCTGATGATGGCTGTATTGACCATGAATGCAACTGATCAAATCTTAGCTCAAAGAGGTGCTGACCATTATTTAGCGTTGGGTCCACTTTTCTTCAGTGGATTGATTCGTCCATTATTTGAAGGGATGTCCATTGAAGCCCTACATTTTATTGAACGATTCGCTTGGTGGTTTCATATTATAGGCATTTTAGCTTTCGCAGTGTATGTGACGTACTCTAAGCATCTCCATATTTTCTTGGCCTTCCCTAATACTTGGTATTCTAATCTTAAACCAAAGGGTGAAATGGTCAACATGCCGGAAGTCACCAATGAAGTAAATATGATGCTGGGTATTCCCACAGAAACCCCTGCTAACCCGCCTGCTGAGATTGGTAGATTTGGAGCAAAAGATGTCAATGACCTATCCTGGATCAATGTGATGAATGCCTATTCCTGCACAGAGTGCGGAAGATGTACCTCTGAATGTCCTGCAAATCTTACAGGGAAAAAACTTTCTCCACGAAAGATCATGATGGATGTCAGAGATCGGGCTGAAGAGGTGGGGAAAAGTATAGATGCTGGCGGACCTGGATTAGAAGACGGGAAATCGCTTCTGGGAGATTATATCACCAAAGAGGAATTGAATGCTTGTACTAGCTGCAATGCTTGTGTGGAAGCCTGCCCTATTAATATTGATCCGCTTTCAATCATTCTCCAAATGCGTCGCTACGTGGCAATGGAAGAGTCTGGCACTCCAGCTCAATGGAATGCCATGTTCCAAAATATGGAAACCAGTTTCTCTCCTTGGAAATTCAGCCCCTCTGACCGATTCAATTGGGCTGAGAAGGTGAAGGAAGAGGAGATGTAATCGGTTGTCGGTTGTCGGATAAAAGAAAATTGAAAATTAAAGGTAAAGTTCAAAAGAAGAAAAAGTAAGGAAGGTTTATGTGGTTTTCAAGCCTGAAAAGGATCTCGTAAATCGTAATTCCCATATCGTAAATTAACTATGTCAGAAAATTACAAGGTACCTACCATGGCCGAAATGGCCGGAAAAGGTGAAACTCCTGAAGTCCTATTTTGGGTAGGCTGTGCGGGTTCTTTCGATGAGCGATACAAAGCCGTTACTCAGGCTTTCGTGAAAATTTTAAATAAAGTGGGTGTCAGCTTCGCTGTTCTTGGTCCAGAGGAAGCTTGTACAGGCGATCCTGCGAGACGCGCCGGGAACGAGTTTTTATTCCAAATGCAAGCCGTTGCCAATATCCAAGTAATGAATGGCTACGAAATCAAAAAAGTAGTGACGGCATGTCCTCATTGCTTCAATACAATCAAAAATGAATATCCGGCATTGGGTGGAAACTACGAGGTAATTCATCATTCCCAGTTCCTTCAGCAACTTATCAATGAAGGAAAGGTAGCCTTAAAAGGTGGAGGAGAATTTAAAGGGAAAAAGATCACCTTCCACGATTCTTGCTACCTCGGCAGGGCGAACAACGTCTACGAAGCTCCTCGTGAAGTGATCAAAGCTCTTGATGTGGAATTGGTAGAAATGAAGCGCTGCAAGACCAAAGGCCTTTGCTGTGGGGCTGGTGGAGCCCAAATGTTCAAAGAAGCAGAGCCCGGAAAAAAAGAAATTAATATCGAGCGTACTGAAGAAGCCCTGGCAACAGGAGCAAATGTGATTGCAGTAGGTTGCCCATTTTGCCTCACCATGATGACTGATGGCATAAAAAATAAAGAGCGTGAAACAGACGTAAAAGTTTATGACCTAGCAGAAATGATTGCAAAAGACATGGGAATTTGATCTAAACAAATTGAATCAATTTGACCCTTTTTGCCGTTAGGTAGAAAGGGTTTTTCTTTACCTAAAATTATTAAGTAGATGTATATACCATTTGATCAATTACCAACACATTCCAGAATCTGGGTTTATCAAGCAGAACGAGCTTTCTCCTCGGGGGAAAAGGAACTCATCAGTACTAGTTTGAAGCAGTTTTGTGATGGCTGGAACACACATGGAAACTTGATGCCAACCTCATTTGAAATTTTGGAAGAACAATTTATTGTATTGGGGGTGGATGAAAGTAGCCTTGGTGCCAGCGGATGTTCGATTGACAGTTCCGTTAAGACTTTGCGCGAGCTAGAAAAGCAACTGGAAATCAATCTAACCGATCAGGGAAAAGTAAGCTTCAAAAATAACGAGGGACAAGTAGCAGTTTACCCAGCATTGGGAATTAAGTCCAAAGTCCTTTCCGGAGAAATTGAACGGGAAACCCTCGTACTTAATCCCTTGGTGAAAATCAAGAAAGACTTGGAAAATGTATGGATTTCAGCGAATGAAAGTTGGTTAAACAAATACTTTCCAAATTAATTAGTAATATTCAGGATAGATCAACCATAGCGCTTCAGATGAAAAACCATTTTTTATGGATTAGTCTTTTATTCCTTGTCGGAGTCAGTTCTTGCAAGAGCTTGCAAGAAAAAGGAAATGAGCAATACCTTTCGGGTCAATACCAATATGCGATTTCGACATTCTCGCAGATTTTGGAAGATGATCCTGAAAATAAGGAAGCTAATCAGACCATAGCCGAGAGCTTCCGTCTTTCCAACCGAATCGAAGAGGCCACCCCTTATTACCAAAAACTAGTAGAAACTGATCCCTCTTTTGAGAGTTATTATCGCCTGGGATTGAGTCTCAAGGCAAATGGCAAAAATGAAGAGGCCAAAGTTGCCTTTGAAGCAGCAAAAGGATACACACAAGAAGATCGATTTTTGGCAGAAACTCAGCGACAGCTTGAAGCGATCAAATTAGCTCAGGGCATCGAAGACTACTGGCCAATGCATGAGCTAGTCAATTATAAAGATCTCAATACTGCCGGTGCGGACTATGCTCCTGTGATCTCAGAAGACTTTATTTACTTCACGTCAGGGCGTCAAGCATCTGGATTGTATGCTGCAGACGGTTCTCCATACACCAAGTTATTTCGTACAAGAGCCGATGGTTTGAAGGTAGATGTTAGTGCGATTCAAGCTTTACCCGAATTCAAAAATGAAGAGGGATTGAATCAAGCAGCACTTGCAATAAGTCCTGATGGAAATACCCTTATCTATGGTCGGGGAAATTCAACTTCTTCAAAAGATTTCCCAGAGACCACTCTTTTTGTTTCTTATTTCCGAGGCGGAGGATTTACGCAGCCGATCTGGATGCCCGTGAATGAGGATGAGACTTGGTGGAACTCCACACCTGCATTTAGCCCTGATGGTTCTGAGCTATATTTTGCTTCAAATCGACCAGGAGGTTTCGGTGGAATAGATTTATATAAAGCTACAAAGTTAGCCAATAGTGATTTTGGTAATCCCGTGAACCTTGGTCCAACTATTAATACTCCTGGAAACGAGCTCTTCCCAAGAATGGCTCCGGATGGTAAATTCTTCTTTTCGTCTGATGGTCATCCTGGCTACGGAAAATTAGATCTTTTCGTAGCAGAAAAAGACGAATCAGGAAAGCAAGTAGTGATCAACTTAGGCGAGAATTTCAACAGCCTAAATGACGACTTTGGAATCTTCTTTACCGAATATCCAAAAGCCGGATACATCTCTTCCAATCGAGAAGGCGGTGTAGGTGACGATGATATTTATTTCTTTGAGGATAAAACACCGAAACCGAAAATCGTCAATGTATTGCTTAATGTGATCACCAAAGAACGCATCGCAGGAGAAGCCGACAAAATCCTAAATCAAGCACGTGTGGTACTTTATGATGGGAATAATAAACAGGCTGGTGGCGATTTCTCTAACACCAATGGAAGAGTACGATTCACTTTGAGTCCGGATGCAGATTTCATGATCATAGCTTCCAAAACTGGCTATTTCTCTAAATCTGTTCCTTATACGACGAAAGGAAAAACTCCGGACCCAGCTACTTTGATCCAAGAAATAACCAATATCACCTTGGATACGACTATTGTATTGGATCAATTAATTCTGGATCGCTCTATTGTCTTAGAAAATATCTATTACGATCTGAACAAGGCAGATATCCGTCCTGATGCTGCTACTGAACTTGACAAGCTGGTACAAATCCTGAAGGACAATCCTTCCATTCGAATTGAGTTGAGTTCTCATGCGGATGCCCGAGCTACAGATGCATACAATGACGATCTTACTCAGCGAAGAGCTCAGTCTGCTGTAGAATATCTAGTTTCTCAAGGGATAGCTAGTGAACGATTGATTGCGAAAGGCTATGGTAAGCGTCAGCTAATTATCCAAAATGCGCAAACTGAAGAGGAGCATCAAGTCAACCGAAGAACGGAGTTTAAGGTGATCGAGATCAAGGAGTAATTCAAGTTTGATATTAGATTTTGAAAAGCGGTTGGTTCATTAGATCAACCGTTTTTTTTAAAAAATTGATTGGAGTTTCAAATATTTGCTCATCACTTCAAAATCCCGATCACTGTGGAGTAGCTTGATATTTCTGCTGATGCAAAAAGTCCCGATCATCATATCAATCGTTTTCCTAATTGTCACTCCATTTTTTCTTAATTCTCTATAGTTTTTGGCCGCCTCTATGGCAATTTCTTTACCTACTAAATCAAATATAAGTAAGTCATTAAATAATTCATGGGCTACCATGACGTCTTCCTCTGATGCAAAGCCTTGCAAGACTTCAGTCAAAATTAAATCTCCAACACAAACGTCTTCATTACCCAAAATTCGATTCAAAAAATCAGTTTGTAGTGTATCCCTGCCGTTGAAATAATCGATCCAAACTGAAGAATCAACCATAATCATAAGTCAGTCCGCATTTTATCTAAATTTCCTTCCCATTTAAGCTTTCCTCTATATTCTTTAATCCGTTCCTGCTTTTTTAATCTGACGATTAACCGAAGCCCTTCTTCTACAGTTGCTTTTTTTGTGGAAAAACCCGAAGCTTTCATTGCTTCTTCCATTAAGTTCTCGTCGATTTCAATATTTGTCCTCATGATGTGTATAGTTTTCTTAAATATACACATATTGATGTTAAATGTTTGCTTTTCAAAGCTTCAAATTTCCCTTCAAATCCCCCGAATTCCCTTGGAATACTTAACTTTGTAGAATGAATGAGCGATATATGCAGCGAGGCGTCTCTGCTTCCAAAGAAGATGTACATCAGGCAATTTCTAAGCTAGATAAAGGCCTTTTCCCTAAAGCTTTTTGCAAAATCGTTGAAGACACCCTAGGCAACGATCCTGACTTTTGCAATATCATGCATGCAGACGGGGCAGGAACCAAGTCTTCATTGGCTTATTTGTATTGGAAAGAGACGGGTGACCTGAGTGTTTGGAAAGGAATTGCTCAAGATGCAATCATCATGAATACAGATGATTTACTTTGTGTCGGAGCAATCAATAACATCCTAGTTTCCTCCACCATTGGAAGAAATAAAAACCTTATTCCAGGTGAAATCATATCGGCCATCATAGAGGGCACTGAAGAAGTCCTTCAAATGCTTCGAGACAAGGGAGTCAATGCCGTCTTGACTGGAGGCGAAACTGCCGACGTAGGCGATTTGGTTCGGACGATCATTGTAGATAGCACCGTGACTTGTCGAATGCGGAGAGATGAGGTCATTTCTAATGAAAAAATTCAAGGAGGTGATGTGATCGTTGGTTTATCTTCTTTTGGTCAGGCAAATTATGAAACTCAATATAATGGTGGAATGGGATCCAATGGATTAACCTCTGCTCGCCATGATATTTTCAATAAAGTATTAAAAACAAAATATCCTGAATCATATGATCCTGCCATTCCGGAGGATTTGATCTATTCAGGAAAATACAACCTCACCGATCCAGCTCCGGGAGCACCTGTAAATATGGGGAAACTGGTTCTCTCCCCTACCCGTACCTATGCTCCAATCATGGTGGACGTATTGAATTATATGCGAGGACATGTACACGGATTAGTGCATTGCTCAGGTGGAGCACAGACCAAAGTCCTTCACTTCGTGGATAATTTACACGTGATCAAGGATAATCTATTCGAGACTCCTCCATTGTTTAAAATCATTCAGGAAGAAAGCCAAACTGACTGGAAAGAAATGTACAAAGTCTTCAACATGGGACATCGAATGGAAGTGTACCTTGACGAAAGGTACGCTGAAGAGATCATCGATATCGCCGAATCTTATGGTGTCGAAGCACAAATCATTGGTCGAGTGGAGCCTCATTCTGGTAAGAAAGTAACCATCCGAAGTGAGCACGGGACATTTGAATACTAATCCATGAATTGGAATCCCCTTTTCAAAAAGGCACTAAAAATCCTCCTTGGGCTATTTTTAGTGCTTTTTGTTTTAGCTGTAATTCTCTTGACTACAGTGGACCGCTCACCTATTGAACAGCAGAAATTCTATAAAGAGACTTTTGACCGATTAGAGGAAATTCCTTTTCAAACCACTCTAGGAGAAACTTGGACGGCAGGATGGTCCAAATCCAATATGACACCTCCTGAGCCTGTTGACCTGGTCGGATATGCTCCTAGAGGTGCTTATGAATTTGTACAAGACAGCAGTTTTGTAAAAGCTTTAACTTTGAGTAACGGCAAAACCCAACTTGCATGGTTGAATTTTGAGTTGCTGATCGTTCACCCTTTCCTTGCAAAATCTATCCGCGAGGCAGTAGAAAATGCGAACCTCCCTATTGCTCAGCTAAACTTCACTGCCACGCATACGCATTCCGGAATGGGTGGTTACATGCCTGGACCTTTAGGGGAGATGGCTTTTGGCGGATTCAATCAGGAGATTGTTGATTTAATTGTAGAAAAAAGTGTCTTAGCCTTACGGACGGCTATTTCTCTTCAGGACACTGTTTCCATAGCCTATCGGAAAGCAGAGGCAAGAGCTTTGGTTGAAAACCGATTTATCAAAAATGACCCGATTGATCCATTTGTCAGACAGCTGATTTTCACAAAAAGGGACGGAAAGAAGGCCACTTTTCTAACTTATTCTGCACACGCCACTACGATGAGTTCCAAGTTTATGGGATTATCAGGGGATTATCCGTTTTACCTCATGCAGAATTTGGAAGCGAGTGAATATGACTTTGCGCTTTTTGCAGCGGGAACAGTGGGAAGTCATCGACCCCTTTCATTTGGAAATACACCTGAATTAGTAGCTAAATATGCTGCAGCACTCGACTCTACGATTCGAATTCAAATGACGCAATTTGATACAATCAATCGAAAGAAAATTGGGCAAGGACGGTTAGACATTTCTCTCCGGGAGCCTCACCTGAGGATTTCAGACAATCTTCGGATTCGACCTTGGCTTTTCGAATATTTACTAGGCGATACTAATTCCCACTTGGATTTTACTTTGATCGGAAATACGCTGTTAATAGCTTCTTCGGGAGAGTTGTCAGGGGTTTTTTATGAAAAGTGGGAAGAATCAGCCCGCGCGAAAGGGCTCAACCTAATCATCACAACCTTTAATGGAGGCTACATCGGCTATATCACGCCGGATCATTTGTATGATAAGCATTTCCACGAAGTGCGGGAGATGAACTGGTATGGGCCCGGAAATGGGGCCTACTTTGATAAAATGATTGAG
This sequence comes from Algoriphagus sp., assembly GCA_017858365.1. Taxonomy (GTDB): domain Bacteria; phylum Bacteroidota; class Bacteroidia; order Cytophagales; family Cyclobacteriaceae; genus Algoriphagus. The sequence goes on from JAFMBQ010000046.1 coordinate 8,255, forward strand.
GAGATTATAGCAAAAGTCAATTAACCTGGATTTTCCAAAGTTGCGCCCGAATCCAGCCTTTTCTTTTCTTTAGTTCATCCAATTTCTTAAACCCTGCCTGCTTCAGAAATTGCTCGTACTCGGGTAGATCAACTCTTGGGTGTGCGGTGAAAATCCGAAAGAATCGCATCATGACAAATTGAATACCCCGTTGAGCCCAAGACTGTGGCTCAAAAAAATCAGCGATATAAAGCGTGGCTTCTGAATTGAGTGAAGATTTTAAGTCAAAAAGAAATTCTTCAAACTCAAAATCAGTAAAAGTGTCCAATACAAAATGTAGCCAGACTTCATCAAACTTATTTTCAGAACCAGCTTCGAAGTGCCCCAAATGAAACTCGAGTTTACTTTCTGAGAGATTTTTTTTGGCTTTGTGAAGCATCGCCTCCGAAAGCTCCCAAAATTCGCCACGAACTTGTCCAGCAAAACCTTGGTAATCTAAGCCATCTCCTCCCCCGATGATCAATATCTTTTTTAAAGCTAAATTCTCAGCAAAAACAATTTTCACCTCCTTCAGTGAGGTGCCAAAAACCATCCGGGCAAGGAGAGAATAAAAAGGAGCAATGAAACTGTAGCGATCTTTCACTATTTTAAAGGAAAGTAAACTATCCCAAAATTCCTTATACGAAATCGAGCATGACAAAAAAGTCACACACTGGGATGATTAAATGCTGCGAGATTCCATATGGCCATTAAGAAGAAATTATAATCACATGAAATCAAGCACGACCCTTATCGACACACAGAGGTATGATTATGATGCATGCTAAGATTCCATATGACCTATAAAAATCAAATTATAAACACATGAAAATATTTTTAAAACCATTGGTGGACTTCGAAAGCTTTTGTCCTCGGTAGACCTAGATCAAATCTCTAAACTTTCTGAAAAAGTAGACCTCTCTAAAATGGTCGGCCTTGTCTCCCAAATGAGTGAGGAAGACCTCTCCAAAATGATGGGAATGATGAAAGGTGGAAGTAAACCCAAGGTAATTCCTCCGATTAATGGGGATTTTTATGAATTAGGAAAAAGCCTGCCAAACCACGAGCGCGAGATTCAGCTCCGAGTGCGCGAGTTCATGGAACGAGAAATCAAGCCAATCGCAAATGATTATTGGAATCGAGGAGAATTCCCTATGCAGATTATACCAAAGATGGCTGAGCTGGATATTGCTGGATTGACTTATCAGGGCTACGGTTGTCCGGGACATTCTGCACTTTTGGAAGGATTTGTGGCAATGGAAATGGCTCGGATCGATACTTCCATCTCTACATTTTTCGGAGTGCAAAGTGGACTGGCTATGGGGAGTATTTACCTCTGCGGGTCAGAAGCTCAAAAACAGGAATGGCTTCCACCAATGCAAAAGCTGGAGAAAATTGGAGCTTTCGGTTTGACCGAACCTGAAGTGGGTTCTGGTGTAGCTGGAGGATTGACTACGACTTGCAAGCGTGAAGGGGATGCATGGATTTTGAATGGTCAAAAGAAGTGGATCGGCAATGCCACCTTCTCCGATATGACGATCATCTGGGCTAGGGATTTGGAGGATCAGCAAGTGAAAGGCTTTATCGTTAGAAAAGGCAATCCAGGATTTTTGGCTGAGAAACTTGAGGATAAAATGGCCTTACGAACGGTCCAAAATGCGTTGATCACCTTGACGAATTGTGAAGTGCCGGAAACTGACCGACTACAGGAGGCAAATTCATTCAAGGACACCGCCAAAGTCCTGCGAATGACCAGAGCCGGAGTAGCTTGGCAAGCAGTAGGCTGCGCTCGCGGAGCCTACGAATTAGCTTTGGCCTACACCAACGAGCGAAAGCAATTTGGGCGGCCTATCGCTTCCTTCCAACTCGTTCAAGATCTTTTGGTGACGATGCTCGGTGATCTTACAGCCATGCAGACGATGGTATTTCGGCTTTCAGAGATGCAGGACTCTGATATGCTTCGAGATGAGCACGCTTCCTTAGCGAAGGTATTTTGTACCCTAAGGATGCGGTCGATTGTGGATAATTCCCGTGCCTTATTCGGAGGAAATGGAATCTTACTTCGTCATGATATTGCGCGATTTGTCGCAGATGCCGAAGCAGTCTACAGCTACGAAGGCACCAAAGAAATCAATTCTTTGATCGTCGGAAGAGCGATAACCGGACACAGTGCCTTTGTCTAAAGAAAATACAATAAGGCCGGAAGTATAAAGACAGCTTCAGTTCGTAACCTGACTTTTTCAGCAGAAAGTTTTGGGTTGAAAAAAGCCAAGTAATGCACCAAGGACATTACTATTAAAATGCAGGAAAATGGTCTGTAAAATGAAGGCAACAGAATAAAACTCGCAAGACCAATCAGCAAAGAAAGAAAACAAAGCCTTCTGATTAGCTCAATAAATTTGATCGGAGGAAACAGAAATGCGGAAGAAAAAAAACCGCCAAGCTGGTCTTGTCTGCGGTCTAAGTGCGAAAGTATGAGCAAATTGATCAAGGCAAGTAAAATGTAGCTCCCCAGAAAAAGAAAAATCTCCCAACTCAAATCTAGCACCTTAACACGGAGCAATGGAATCCATGCAATTCCCAACACATAAAATAGGGCAATACTAATTTCTTTGGCCCAAGCCATCCTTCTGCCGGCAAGTCGAATGAGCAGCATGCTGGCAGAGATCAGCATACCCAATATCAGACTCCATACCAATTCACTACTGAGGTCAAAGGTGTAGTAAGCGAGACTTAGCCCAGAGATCAACACCAAACCAAGAGTGATTCTGAGGCTGTTTTTATATTTCAAGTGAAAAAGATGGCGTGGCGAAAGATCCACTTCCGTTTTCTGGCGGCTATCCAGTAGATGATCTGCCGTATAAATACTCCAAACTGCTAAACCTAAAAGCAAAAACACCTGCCATTCCAATTCGATCCGAAGTAGTTTAGAAAAAAATACCAAACCAGCCAAAGCACCCAGCACCACATCAATGGAAAGCCAAGAAAGTCGAAGGTGGATTTTTTCTAAAAGTAGCATGAAGGGAATTTTGGTTTGAGCAAAACTTGCTCATGGAAATTTGAGCTGAACTTAGGGATTTTTTTGCTAGTTTGATGGAAATTCCTGTCAGATGGCAGAATTCTAGTTAACCTAAAACCCTACAATTAGCCTATGAAAACCTTAAAACTTACTTTTGCGCTCCTTTTTTGCTATTGTCTTGCTTTTGGCCAAGCTCCAATTAAAGTTGCCTGTGTCGGAAATAGTATCACACAAGGTCCAGGCAGAGATAACCCAAATAGCTACCCACTTCAAATGCAGGCAATCCTTGGCGATGCCTATCAGGTGGGGAATTTTGGGGTAAGTGGCCGGACTTTGCTCCGCAAAGGTGACTTTCCATACTGGAATGAGCCGCAATTTCAGGAGGTCAAGGATTTTGCACCAGATATCCTGATCATCATGCTCGGCACCAATGACTCGAAACCACAAAACTGGAAATTTGCTTCGGAATTCAGACAAGACTATTTGGATATGATTCACGAATTCAAAAAAACAATGCCCGTAGACGGCAAAGTCTATGTGATCCTTCCAGTGCCAGTCACCCGAGTAAATTTTGGAATCACACCAGACGTGATGAATAATGAGCAGCGACTCATGTTGATCGATATCGCGCATGAGAGCGGTTCAGAATTGATCGATCTATACACTCCATTTATGGGAAAAGAGGCGCTACTGCCAGATGGCGTTCATCCAAATACCGAAGGATTGGGAATTATGGCACGAGTGATTGCTAGAGCGTTAAGGTTGTAGGCCTTTGAATTTCTCTCAAAACTCAGGTCTGCTTCAACCCAGACCTGAGTTTTAGTTTTAAAATTCTCAGTTTAAATTTTTCTATTTTTCATCCATAAACCAAGTCTGCTTCCACTCCCCTTCAAATTTGTCGTTGGATTGCAGCGGGCCAGGTGTACTTCGGCCATCTTTAATGTATTTCACCAAAAGCTGTCGGAGCTCCTCGGCTTTTTCAGGCATTTCCAAATAGCGGTTTTTGGTTTCACTGGGATCATCCTTTAAGTTATAAAGCTGCATTTCGGGCAAGTCCGTTTCTGCAGGATCTCCAGGCTTTGGAAAGCTCCAACCTCCGGAACCTTTAGCTGTGATTAACTTCCAGTCTCCTTTGCGGATGGCAAATGTTCCATTCACAGAATGAAACACGGTCCCCTCCCGGATTTGATCTATTTCTTTATCTCCTTCGAAAAGGCTCATCAAACTATAGCTGTCCTCTCCTTCATTTTCGCTGAGCTCATATCCCACCAAATCTGCAAAGGTGGCCATGAAGTCTGTTTGGGAGATGGTGGCAGATTGGCTAGTTCCTGCTTTGATTTTCGCGGGCCATTTGATAATCATTGGCACTCGATGTCCCCCTTCGTAAATATCTGCTTTGTGCCCACGAAATACCCCGCTTGGTAGGTGTCCCATTTCCACGAGTTTATCAAACCCTGCAGCTGGTGAACATCCATTGTCACTTGTGAAAACAAGGAGTGTGTTTCCTTCAATGCCTGCAGCCTTAATAGCCTGATTTAATTTTCCGATGTAATCATCGATCATCATCATGAAGTCCGCATAAGGAAGCAATCCACTTTTTCCCTGCCAAGATTCGGTTGGTAATATTGGGGTGTGTGGCGAGGGCAAAGCCAAATACAAGAAGAAGGGTTTATCTGAGTTGGATTTCTGCTTGATGTATTCAATACTTTTATCAAAAAAGAGTGGTGTAGTCTGCTCGTGTATAAAATCATCACTCGTAGGACCTTTGCGCCACCAAGAATATTCTCCCTCATCAATCGTCTCTTTGGTGGGAATGCTGGTGATTTTATTATTTTCCACATACACATAGGGTGCAATATCCAGTGAAGCCGGTAGAGCAAAAGAATAATCAAAGCCACGTGTGCCGGGTGCATTTGCTATAGGTTTGCTAAAATCCAGTTGATCATAATCCTCTGGATTCCAACCGCCATCCTCGAACGTTTCGCCATCCTTCAAGCCCCAATCCATTCCAAGATGCCACTTTCCAATAAAAGCTGTCTCATAGCCAAATCGCTGCAGCATGGAACCAAGAGTGGTCCGGTCGGCTGGAATCAGTGCGCGAGATTTGCCAGTGAGTACACCTTCCTTTAATCGGGTTCGCCAATTGTACCGACCAGTCAACAATGCATATCGTGTAGGCGTACAGACCGAAGAGGTAGTATGTGCATCCGTAAAAATCATCCCTTCGCTCGAAAGCTGATCGAGGTAAGGAGTTTTGATTCTACTTGCGGGATTAAAGGACCCTACGTCTCCATAGCCTAGATCATCGGCAAGAATAAAGATAATATTTGGCGGTTTTACTTCTTTACGATTCGGAGCACAAGAGCCAAAAATCAGGACAAATCCTGTGAATAAGAAGAATGGAAATACGATTTTCATTGAGTTACTTTTTGAATTCAATCAAATTAACGAATTCCTAGGGAAGGTTAATTTTCTTGAGATATCAATACCTACCCATAGGTAGTTGTAATCACAGATCTTAGGTGACAAAAACCTAAGCATGAGAGCTACTCAAGCTATCCAAAAACCTCTGGGAAACCTCTACGAATTTACCCGTGAGAAAAACAGAAATTTTCTCAAAAACAAAAAACCACAATCCTTTCGAATTGTGGTTTGAAATTAGGGCTATTGTAATGTTTTTAGCCTAGTGCTTCAGCACCTGCTACGATTTCTAAGATTTCGTTTGTAATAGCTGCTTGACGACTTCTGTTGTAAAGCAATCGAAGCTCTTTTAGTAGATCACCAGCGTTTTCAGTGGCTTTATCCATTGCAGTCATTCGAGCGCCATGCTCAGAAGCATTGCTCTCCAAAACTGCCTTGTAGAACTGAATTTTCAATGAAGTTGGTACTAATTCCTCGATGATATAAGCTCTCGAAGGTTCTAGGATATAATCGGTTTCTGCAGTTTTTTCTTCTTCAGCATCAGCATTTGACATTGGAAGAAACTGCTCAGTTTGAACAAACTGAGTAGCTACATTTTTGAATTCATTGAAAACCAAAACTACCTGATCATATTCTCCCTCCAAAAATGCATTCATCGCATAATCTGCAGCAGACCTTACATTTTCAAAGGTAAGATCTCCAAACACCTGATAGAAATCAGGAATTAAGGTAAAATCACGCTTTTTGAACGACTCATAAGCCTTTTTACCTAATGGTAAAATGGTTATTTCTTTACCGGCAAATTGACCGATAATGGAAGCGTTACATGCTTTGATAACATTCGAATTGAAAGCTCCGCAAAGTCCTTTATCTGAGGTGACTGGTACGATAAGCACCTTATTTACCTCACGCTTTTCAGCATACACGATATCCGCTGCTCCTTCCGAAGCTGCTGATACATTATTCAGGATTTGAGTTAACTTCTGAGAGTATGGACGCATCTGAGTGATTTTGTCCTGCGCTCTTCTGAGTTTTGCTGCGGATACCATTTTCATGGCCTTAGTAATCTGCTGTGTAGAGACTACTGAGGTGATCCGTTGCTTTACTTCCTTAAGGTTAGCCATCAGTGGTTGCTTTGTACTTGGTATAAAAAAACCGGAAGGTTCAACCCTCCCGGATTCATTTCAATTATTTCGCGTATTTAGGAGCTAATTCTGAAGCAGCAGTAGCTAATATCTTACCTGCACCATCGATATCTCCTTTAAGGATCAAGGTTAGTGCTTCAGGATAAGTCGATTCCAAAAGGGTGTAGAATTCTTTCTCGAATGCTCTCGACTGATCTACTGGTACAGAATCCATCAAGCCTTTAGTAGAAGCATAGATGATCGCAACTTGATTAGCAACCGAAACTGGAGAGTACTGTGGCTGCTTCAAGATTTCCTGGTTTCTTCTACCTCGCTCAATTGTAAGCTTTGTAGTAGCATCAAGATCAGAACCAAACTTAGAGAAAGCTTCTAATTCACGGAATTGAGCTTGGTCAAGCTTCAAGGTACCCGCTACTTTCTTCATTGATTTGATCTGAGCATTACCCCCTACTCGAGACACGGAGATACCCACGTTGATCGCAGGACGAATACCAGCGTTAAATAGGTTGGTCTCTAGGAAGATCTGACCATCTGTAATCGAAATTACGTTAGTCGGGATATAAGCAGATACGTCACCAGCCTGAGTTTCGATAATAGGAAGAGCAGTCAAAGACCCACCACCTTTTACCAAATGCTTAATTGAATCCGGTAAATCATTCATCTGTTGCGCTATGGTATCAGATTTATTGATTTTCGCAGCTCTTTCAAGCAATCTAGAGTGAAGGTAAAATACGTCGCCAGGATAAGCTTCACGTCCCGGAGGTCTTCTCAAAAGCAAAGATACTTCCCGGTAGGCAACAGCCTGCTTGGAAAGATCATCATACACTACGAGCGCAGGACGACCAGTATCACGGAAAAATTCACCAATGGATGCACCTGCAAATGGGGCAAAAAACTGCATTGGAGCAGGATCTGCAGCAGATGCAGCTACAATAACGGTGTAAGGAAGTGCTCCACCTTTTTCAAGTGCAGCTACTACGTTGGCCACAGTAGAGGCTTTCTGTCCGATCGCTACATAGATACAGAATACAGGTTCGCCCTTATCGTAAAATTCTTTTTGGTTGATA
>JAFMBQ010000498.1 GCA_017858365.1 Algoriphagus sp.
CAATTCATTTATTAAATCACATTTTATATAATTTCTAGTTCTCCAATTGAACAGTTTTACATCATCATACGGATAAATATAAAGTGTTGTCAGTTCTTTGTCTAGAACAATTTTAAATCCATCATTGGAATCATCGCTGTTATAATTAGAAATATTTATTTTCTCTAAATTTCCATTAAACAAATTAGTTTCAATAATTGATAAGCCTTCCATATTTTCAATTCCTGAAAAAACAGCTGTATTAATTACGTCATATTTGAAATTTTGAAATACATCCGAGTTCAATGTATAATATGTATCAGGAAGTTCAATTTCAAAATTTTTATATACAATTTTGTTATATTCGTATTTATTTATTTGATTATTTGATTCTAATTCTTCTATTTCATTTTTTGTTAAAGCTCCATATAGTATAAAGTGATCTTTAATAGAACTTTTTATCCAAACCGGTTTGTTAAAATAATAATTATTTTGGTTGTCAACGCTAATAATACCCATTGAATCTAACCATATCAATAGAGTATTTCTTATTAAACTATTTTCTGTTGTATATGTTTTTATGACGTCATTTAATTTTCCATACTGGCTCTGCCCTCCTCCTGAAAGAATCAATACATCTATGAGGTTATTAACTTGTTCTTTATTTATTATTTCATTCATTTTTTATTTTTTAAAGGGGAAGAATTCCTGATTAATATACAATAATAGGGCTTCATGATGGGTTGATCTTTGAATATTAGAAATAATAAAAATTTCATCACCTACAGATACATTTGGATATCTATTTTGTAAATCATCATCCATTTCAATTAATTTATAATAATAGCAATTGGCATAAATGTATGCACTATTTATTCTGAAGTCCTCATTATTAATATGAAATTTTTTTAAATCAAATGGCAACTTTACTCTTTCAGGTCTTATACAAAATTTTATTTTGTAATTATATCTTTTAAATTTTTTACTTAAATAAGAAACATCAATTTCCCAGATATTATATATAAGTTCACATTGAATTGGTTTGTTTAATGTTAATTGTAAGTATTTAATTTCATTTGTATTTCTTATAATCCATTCGTTTTCATTATTTTTGGTAAAATAAAAATCAATGTGTTTGTCTTCAACTTTCAATTCGTCTTCTTCTATTGGTAATATAACAAATGAGTCTTCTATGGCTTGGAAATTTTTTAATCTTCTAAATTCATGGTATTCAAAGTTAGGGATTATATTTGTTTTAATTTCTCTCCTTCTGTCTTTATTTCCACTTTCAACAATTTCAAAGTCAATCGAATCTCTACCATTTAAAAATATTTCATAATTTTCATCACAATTAAAATATTTGATACAATAGCTCCCGGCTTTAAGAAGACCAATATCTTTTGTACATTCCAAATTATTAGTTTCTTTAGAGAGATTAAGGTTTAAATAAATTTCATTATTATATATAATATGTATATAACCTTTGCTTAGATTATTCCATTTTATTTTTATTGGAAAATTTGATATAAATGATTTTATTCCTGGTTTTCCATCCGTTATTCCAATTGGGTTTATATCTAATTTATTTGTTTTTATAAATGATAATCCTTGATAATCAAATGAATCATTAATCCTATATAAATTAAATTCTAAATTTTGTTGATTTTTTATTTTGCAATGATTAAAATATATTATGTTATTTTTGTTTATTGTAGATTTAGACGCCAGTAATATAGGATTGTCTTGTATTTTTATATCTTTTTTGTCATGCTCAATAAAGTACATTCTATTTGTTATTTTTTCTAACGCATACTGAAAGTTGTTTAAATCTAATCCACATTTACTGAATTTAACTCCTAATTCATTATTATCGAAATTTTCAGTACCAGAATAATTTTCAATAATATAAAGTATTCTATTTTCATTAAGCTTCACACCCCATGTTACGTCGACATATACAGTTTTACTTTTATTTAAATAAAAAATATTATTCTCCCCTAGTTCCGATTTGAAATTAAAACCATACTTAATTTCAATTTCGTTTTCATTATTTATGGTCCATATTCTATAAATTTGTATTTTAGATTTATTTAATGGCGTTTTTCCCTCTAGCAATTTTACTTTTTCTTCTTGATTTGGAATCCAATTTTCTAACCATATTTTTAAGCAAACGAAGATAATTTCTTTCGTTTCTTCATCTCTTTGAAATAAGTTCATTATCCTATCTGTTCCAGAATCTTCAATTATTTCTTCTATATCATTTAATGTTAAATCTTCTATATTATGCGAATCTGAAAAACCTAAATTGTAAATAGACTTTTTAATTTTCTTTAAAGTTGTACCTTGAAATATAGAATGCGCTTTAATTCTGCCAACATTGACAATACCAGAGTTTTCGCCAAAAATATTTAGCTGAAAAAAAATCTTATTGTATTTTATTTGACACAATTTTGCGAGATTTAATATCAGTTTATTTATGTAGCTAGTTCTATCATTGATGACTTTAATATTTTTAGATTCTAAAAATGGATTAAAATATATCCAATAATCTCTTAACGAGCTGTCATCATGTTTAAAGGCTCCGACAACTAAAATTGAGAACCTTAAAAAAGAATACTTTTCAGGATAATTGAAAGAATTATGAACTTCTCTAATAGCTGTATAATAACTGTCATTAACCCCTCCTGAATTTTCAATTTTATTTTTTAAAACTTGAATTTCCTCTTCAAGGAGACCTCCTTCTTTGATATATTTTTCTTTAACTCTTTCAAGTGAATCTTCAGAAATAGCTATGAAAACAGTTTCAAAATATGTTAGTCTTTTTGGGTCATTAAATGTACAATAAAATTCAATTGCTTTGTTCCAAAATTCTTTTAGCTCCATAACTTTCTTTTATCTTCTTTTAATAATTGGTTATATTTTATTTGATAAGGTTGGGTTTTAATTTTTTCATCCAAGTTAGTCTTTTCTATAGATTGAAAAAAACTGGAGGCACTAGATTTTTGGATAGCTTTATTTATTTCCTTAAATGGAAAAAATCTTGATTCAACATAAACATAGAAGAACTCATTTTGTGTTCTTTGGTTTATTTTGACCAAAGCCATATTTGATATGGTCATATGTTTAAAAACAATCGTTAAGCTTGTTATTAAATCAGCTAAAGGATTCCAGTGACTTTCTTTTTTTGTTCCAGACATTTTTTGTAAATGGTATTTCTACTATGATTTTTTATAAATAGTTCGATTAAAGCCAGCTTAATTTTTCAGGGTAATATGGAGTATATGTGGCTTTAATTACTTAACACTAGAAAGATAAATAACCTGATTCAATAAATCTAATTATAATAGGGGAATTGTATTTCCCCTATCATGCATTTTTTTTCCCCTATTATTTGTTTTATAAACTATTGTTAGCCAAAATTATATATATTCTAGTAAAATTATATTCAAATATATTTTTTATATTGGTGTTTCTACAGGTAATAGCTCCTACAGTTGAGGGTCTAAACCACTCACTTTAGTATTTAGTTTCATTATTGTGTCACCATAATAT
>JAFMBQ010000499.1 GCA_017858365.1 Algoriphagus sp.
TTCATAGTCGATGTGTTTGTTTGTTTTCTGAGACCATTCGATGATTTTGCTTTTGTAATTGGTAGTTGTAGCAATCATATCATCCAAATCCATGTGAGTTAAGATCCGAGTCAGAATAAACGATCTTGTAAATGAGTAGCCTTTATCTAAATATACGGCTCCAATAAATGCCTCAAGAATATCTCCATAGAGCGATTTGTTTCCAGTGAAACTTCGCTCACCAATTTCGTGGGTAAGTATTTTTTTCAAACCAATCTTTTGTCCGGTAGAATTTAGATTTTCACGATTGACTAGTTTTGATCTTGTTTCGGTCAGGAAGCCTTCGTCCCGATAGGGATATTTGATAAATAAGTATTCTGCTACCACAGATCCTAATACTGCATCACCGAGAAATTCAAGACGTTCATTTGAAATCCTGAAACCTTTGCTGGTTTCTTCGCCAAGCCCTGAAGGGGTCAGAGAAAGTTTATAAACAGTCAAATTAAAAGGCCTGCTTCCAATCATTATTTTGATCGAGGAAGCAAGCCTTCTGTCTTTTTCGCTTAAGAAAAGAAATTGAATCCCGAGTCTTTGAAGCAATTTCAAAACTGAAATCAATTATATTTTTTGAATATTACAGAGCAATTATGCCCTCCAAATCCAAAAGTATTGCTGAGAGCATAGTTTATTTCTCTTTTTTGAGCTTTGTTAAAAGTTAAATTTAACTTCGGATCAAAGCTTTCATCATCCGTAAAATGGTTGATGGTAGGAGGGACCAAACTATTATTCATAGCAAAAATACAAGCAATAGCTTCGATAGCCCCGGCTGCTCCTAAAAGGTGACCAGTCATCGATTTGGTACTGCTAATGTTTAATTTGTATGCATGTTCTCCAAAGACTTGCTGAATTGCTTTTGTTTCACCTATATCACCAAGTGGTGTAGATGTGCCATGTACATTGATGTAATCGATGTCTTCCGGCTTCAGATTTGCATCCTCTAACGTGATTTTCATTACATTGCTGGCTCCCAATCCTTCTGGGTGTGGAGCTGTGATATGGTGTGCATCTGCAGTCATTCCACCGCCCACGAGTTCTGCATAGATTTTAGCTCCTCGGGCCTTTGCATGCTCATATTCTTCTAGGATCAATGCTCCTGCTCCTTCTCCTAGTACAAAACCATCTCGTTCTTTATCAAACGGCCTTGAGGCAGTTTCTGGGGAATCGTTTCGTTGGGAAAGGGCTTTCATTGCATTAAATCCACCAACACCTGCTTCGGTAACTGCTGCTTCTGAACCACCACTGATGAAAATATCAGCTTTGCCTAATCGGATGTAAGTAAAAGCATCGATCAGGGCATTAGTTGCAGAGGCACAGGCAGAGACTGTGACAAAGTTTGGACCGCGAAAACCATATTTGATTGAAATGAAGCCGGCGCTGATATCAGCGATCATCTTTGGGATGAAGAAGGGATTGAAACGAGGAGTGCCATCGCCCAGTGCAAATGCTGTCACCTCATCTTGGAAGGTTCTTAAGCCTCCAATACCCGACCCCCAGATTACTCCGGCTCTAGATTTATCGATTTTTTCAAGATCAATTCCAGAATCTATCATGGCCTCTTCTACAGCGACCATTGCAAATTGACTGAAAGGATCCATTTTTCGAGCTTCTTTCCGATCCATAAATTGCTCTATGTCAAGGTTTTTAATCTCGCAAGCAAATTGTGTTTTGAAAAGTGAAGCATCGAACTTGGTAATCGGCGCAGCACCGCTCACACCGTTAGACAAACCATGCCAGAATTCAGCAGCAGTATTGCCTATCGGTGTGAGAGCACCTATACCTGTTACAACAACTCTTTTTAAATTCATGGAATGAATTTATGAATTATTATTTAACGTTAGCTTCCAAGTAGGATACAGCCTGTCCAACTGTACCAATTTGCTCAGCTTGATCGTCTGGGATAGAAAGATTGAATTCTTTTTCGAATTCCATAATCAATTCTACTGTATCCAGAGAATCCGCTCCAAGATCATTTGTAAAGCTTGCTTCCAAAGTCACTTCAGACTCTTCTACGCCAAGCTTGTCAACGATGATGGCTTTTACTTTTTGTGCAATTTCAGACATTTTGTGATCAGTTTAGTATTTAACACTGCGCAAAGAAATATATTTAAAACCTAATTGGCAAAGAAAAGGTGGAAGTAAATTTTTCTGCAAATTGCGGTTCAATACTGTTAAATTTTTATTTCTAACTTAATTTTGATTCATTTTCTTCCCAAATGAAGAAGGCCAGATTACTTGTCGAGCATACGTATGATTTTGAGCTATTGGGCCTTGTATCCACTGTGAAGGACTATAAGATGGCTTGGTTAATCAATCGAGATCTTCAACTTGATCTTCGTAAGGTAGCTGATCTAGAGCTTGAGTTCTTAACCTCACCCAATCTGAAAATCTCACAATATTTTCTTTCTTTGCCATATGGTTTTGTGCAATTATTAAAAAACAGGGCTTTAAATTCCATAAATCAAGTCACTTACTTAGTTCCTGAGCTGAAATCGATGGATTATTTCCTCCTCGTTCGAGATGAGACCTTTCAGATAAGTATCGATATCTTTGCTGAAGAACTTGCAAAAAACCAACTTGTCCAAAATGTTATGAAATTGGATGTGGAAAAGCTTAAATCAAAAGAAAACCTACTAACCTATTAATAATAAAATGAATAAATTTAATAAAACCAAGATACTTGCTACTATTGGTCCAGCGTCGAATAATTATGAAACGATCAAGAGTTTGGCTGCTGCTGGAGCAAATGTTTTTCGACTGAATTTTTCTCATGGATCTCATGAAGTTCACAAAGAAGTTATCCAAATCATCCGTAAGGTAAATGAGGAAATGAATACCCATTTAGGAATCCTTCAAGATCTTCAAGGACCTAAAATCCGGGTAGGTGAAGTTGAAAATAATGGGGTTGAAATCAAGCCTGGTTTTCCTATCACTATCACAAATGACCCGGTAATCGGTACGAGCGAATTGGTGAGCACCGTTTACCAAAACCTTCCTAATGATGTCACCGCGGGTGATCGTATACTGATTGATGATGGTAATTTGGAATTGGTTGTAAATAACACGGATGGAAAGAATGTCAATTGTACCGTGATTCATGGCGGAATTCTGAAGTCTAGGAAAGGAATTAATCTTCCAAATACTAAAGTCTCTGCCCCTTCGCTTACAGAAAAGGATATTGAAGATCTAGCCTTTGGCTTAAGTCAAGATGTAGACTGGATTGCACTTTCTTTTGTAAGATCTGCTGAGGATATTATCGACCTCAGAGAGCGAATCGAAAAAGCAGGGAAAGTTTGTAAAATCGTTGCCAAAATAGAAAAGCCAGAGGCTTTGGAAAATATTGATGCGATCATAGCCGAGACCGATGCGATCATGGTGGCTCGAGGCGATTTGGGAGTGGAAGTTCCTATGGAAATCGTTCCGCTCTGGCAAAAGAAAATGGTGGAGAAATGTAAGATCGCTT
>JAFMBQ010000500.1 GCA_017858365.1 Algoriphagus sp.
TCAAGAGAATTACTCATGCTCATTCGATCTACTTTCACCAGCATATCCAGGGGGAGATCGTATTTTACCCTGTAGTACATTGCTTGTCGGATATCAGACCATTTCGAAAAAGACGAAGATATATCCTCATTATTTCTGGCATCCCGACCATAGACCCTGGCTAATTCTTTATTATCAAATAGGGCATGCATTTCAATTAACATATCAAGTGAATCCAACTCAGATATACTAAGAGCTTTTACAATTTGTCGGATTTTATTACTGCCTAAAGTTGTCTTATTTAGTAATTCCAGTACTGCCCCACCACCCTTTCTTAGTATAGTGGGTACAACTTTTAGTTTCTTAATTGAAGAGTACCAGTCAAATACATCATAACCTCCAAATAGTTCATCCCCTCCATCCCCAGATAAGGCTACTTTGACATTTTTAACTATAGCTTTGGTTACGATATCTGTAGGAATAGCAGATGAATCGGGAAATGGCAGACCTGTATGCCTCAGAATTTTCCAGAATTGCTCTTCGTTGAATGTACTATTTTCGACAACAATTTCATGATGATCGGTACCCGCCTTTTGTGCTACTTTTCTTGCTATTGGGCTTTCATCATATCCGGATGTCTGAAATTTAACATTAAAAGATTGGATTTGAGACGATGAAAATTTTTGCATCAGGGTGACGACAGTACTCGAATCAATTCCACCAGACAGGAAAGCGCCTACCGGAACATCACTTACCATTTGTCTTTTTATTGCAGTTTCCAGATGGGGCTTTATAAATGAAGCCGCATCTTCAATATTTCTTATACTGCTATCCTTTGTATAGTTTATAGTAAAAAATGATGCTTTTGTTAATCCACTATTTTTTAGAATGAAAAAGTGTCCCGGCTCCAGTGATTTTATATCAAGAAATAAGGTATGCGGCTCAGGTACATAAGAGCGTCTCAAGTAAGTTCCTAACATATCATGATTCAACCTGCGCGGGATTCTTTCAGATTTCAGGAGACTAAATACCTCAGAACTAAAAATGAAAGATTCGTCATTATAATAATAGAAAAATGGCTTTTCCCCAAATCTATCCCTTGCAAAAAAGTACTCTTCCCTTTCAATATCATAAATACAAAATGCAAACATCCCACGGAGAAGCGATAACATCTCTTTACCGTATAACTGATATAAATTAACTAATACCTCAGTATCTGAATTTGTATGAAAGAGAAAACCTTTTGAAATCAGTTCATTTTTTAAATCCTGATAATTATATATTTCGCCATTGAAAAAAATCAGAGATTTTTTATCATTGGAATAAATAGGCTGCTCACCTGTCTTTAAATCAATAATAGATAACCGTCGCATAGCCAGAGTACAATTTGCATCTGAATAAAATCCGTCCTGGTCTGGCCCTCTATGCAAGATCGCATCATTCATCAACTGAACGGTGGTCTCTCTTTCAGATTTCAATATTTGCTTGCTAATTATACCAGTTATACCGCACATGAATTTAAATATCTATACTATAAAGGATTTGTGTAAGTCCAAAGACATGGAGGCTTAGAGTCTTTGGAATGCATTTTTTCTCTAATAAAAACAGACTTTTGAGTTTTAATGAGAACAATACTCTACTCTTAATTTAATTGATGATTTTAATAACACGACAGGGATTTCCTGCTGCAATAACATTTTCAGGAATATCCTTTGAAACTACACTCCCAGCACCAATAACTGAATTCTTACCGATTTTAACTCCTTTTAAAACCACCACATTTACTCCAAGCCATACATTATCCTCAATTATTACTGGCTTACATTTTCCTCCGCGTGGATCTTCAGGATGCCAATCGGAATCAGTTATTAAAGTATTTGCACCACATTTTACATTATTACCGAGAGTTACTCTATCAAAACAACCAATAACAGTACCACTAAATCCACATCCACTACCGACCTTCAATATCGCTTCTTTTTCCAAAACAGAAAAAATACAAGGCCTGTCTATACCGATTAAATTTGAAGTAGGCAGCGAACGAAAACAGCAATTAGATCCAAACGAAATATGAGCAGTTGAATACAATTTCTTAAATTTTGAGTTTCCATAAAATACGCTTTTGGCACCGATTTCTATTCCTGTTAAATAACAGAAGAAGCGCATGTTCAAAGTATAGAACGACCTCCCTATAAACCAATACAACCTGTCCAAAAAATTAAATAGCTTTAACAACTGACTAAAATTTAGTTTTACGATCAATAAGACTTCGACTGAATAATTTGTAAATTTCCTTTGTGTAGCTTCGATAGTCAAATACTTCCGCACCTCGTAGCTTGCCAGCTCTCCCTATTTCATTTGCCTTGGAAGGATTTTGCCACAAATCAATTAATCCATCAGCCAGGCTATGCTCACTGTCTGATTCTACAATTTTTGCATTAACATCATTTTCAAGATACATTGACACATCTTTAATATTTGTAGTTAGAACCGGGCGGCCTGTAGTTAGATATTCGGGAAGTCGTGTAGGAAATGCCGCTTCATTGGTTGGGGTATTTTTTCTGGGAAGCACCAATACTGTAGCAGAAGAAAGCGTTCTGAAATATTCCTTCTCAGGAACTTTTCCCCTAAACTCAACAATATCTCGGAGCTTATCATCAAGTTCACAAATGTTTTTATATTTTATTGATGCCCCGGATTTTCCGTCAGCACCTATTATTATTAATTTAACTGGAATATTATTTAGTTTAACAAGCCGAATTGCTTGAATTAAAAATTCGATTCCATCACCTGGCTTACAAAAACCTGCATATAAAACATTATATGAGGTATTAGAAATCTGTATATCAGGGCCGTTTGTCCCAATTACTTCCTTTTTAAAATCATTTATTGCAGGCACTACAATGACAGGAATGTTCATTTTTTGATATTTGTGTGCAATAAAGTGAGTTATTGCAATAACTCCACTACAAGTTTTGCCCGGCAGATATCTTCCAAGTAAATCATCATAATACATTGGATTTACTAATCCCCATTTAAATACATCGGGAGTAAACCATTCACAAATATCAAAGAAATAAGGAATTCCTTTTTTTTGAGCCATTTTAACCACAGGAAAACAGCCAGTTGCACTCCAGGCCCACAGGTATAAAACATCGCATTTATTGTCGTCAATCAATTGGCGAACTATTTTCCAACTTCTTTTTAAAGATTTGAAATGTCTGACCAGAGAAAGCTTGGAGAAAGAAGAATGATCCAGCTGAGCTTCTTCATAAGAGCTTTCATAAGTAAGACCTTCCATATAAAAATCTTCACCTATTCCAGTATTAACTGGTTGTAATTTTGCTGTAGTCACCAAGTGCACTGTAGCACCTTGTTCAATCCAACCTTTTGATAATATTCGCAATCTTGACGCACTTGGGGACCCATATGGAAACTCA
The DNA here is from genome assembly GCA_017858365.1 of Algoriphagus sp. GTDB lineage: Bacteria > Bacteroidota > Bacteroidia > Cytophagales > Cyclobacteriaceae > Algoriphagus. The sequence goes on from JAFMBQ010000500.1 coordinate 3,420, forward strand.
ACCCACCCTAAAATGACAATTCTCATGATTGATAATTAGTATACTAGCACTTGGATATAACATTCTGCATCATTAAAT
>JAFMBQ010000501.1 GCA_017858365.1 Algoriphagus sp.
ATGCTAAATCTTCAAGTGCGATAATCTTATTTGCGGGAATCTTTTTTCTAGCAACGATAGCTTTTTTCATAGGACCAATATTCCCATATTTTTTCTCGGCATTAGACATTTCTAATCCTCCTTTACCATTAGCTAAAAACATGACCTCGCTCAATTCCTTAATTTTTTTCATTCTCTCAAGGGAAACAGCAGCCTGAGAGTCAATCCGTTTCTCTTCTAAATCCAAGGTAAAATGTTTTTCTAAAACATTTATGCCTTTTAATATAGCCGAGACTGTAATTAATTCATTGTTTTCATCTTTAGGGTCTGTATGATCCGCATAACCAATTGGAAGTCCAAATAAGTTTTGAATTAAATTGATTTTTCTAAAATTGATGTCTTTATAATCAGTAGGGTAATTTTGGAAACCATACATTAAAAAAATATCATTCTTATTTTGATTCTTTAAAAGGGTTATCGCAAAATCTAATTGATCTAATGTTGATCCTCCTATTCCTAACATAACTGTATTACTAAAACATGCAGCTTCGTTTAGTAAAAAAATATCGTTGATCCCAGTGGCATGTAATTCTATAGCCTTCACTGGGGTTTTACATTCTTTATTAATCCATTCCAAGCTAGCAATATCATTGCATAGGGCAATTATATCTAGTTTTTTATCATTTGCAAGTTTAAACAATTCCTGCCATTCGGTAACGGAAAATGTCCAGGCTTTTATTGTTTCAAAAGCTGGGTGTGCTTGAATGAAATAATCTCCTACATCAAATAATAAATGAAATTTAATTGCATCCAGTTCAAGATTTGCAGCTGCAATAATTAATTTTTTTAAATAATCTATTTCTCCCTGGTGATGAAATGCTGTTTCACCAATTAGGTATGGGCTTTCTGTAGTTATCATATTTTAATTTGAATGTTTTACAAATTCTTGAGCCTTCCTATATCTATCCAAAAACCAACTATGGGATTATGAATTAAACTTCCACCTTCTCGGACCAGATTTTCCATTAAATCTGTTATATCAAAAAATCTATTTCTTGGAATTTTTTTAATTAGATCCCTCTTCAGAATATAAATTCCAGCATTAGAATGGTACACGTAGGATGGTTTCTCTTTAAAATTTTTTACAAGATGGTTATCCGTTTCAAACACTGCGTACGGTACATCTACCTTATATTCTGTAGAAGCTACTGCCATATCAGCATTCTGATTGATCAAATCCAAATAAAGATCCTCAAAATCTACATTCGTAAACAAGTCACTGTTCATTAAAAGAACATGTTCTGTTTTAAAGTTATCCACCAAGGACAATGCACCTGCGGTTCCCAGAGGTTCATCTTCCCATATATATTCTATGCTAACACCTTTTTTACTACCATCCCCGAAATATTCCTGGATCTGTTCCCCAAGATATTTTATTGAAATATAAAATTTCTTAATTCCATAAGAGATCAGCCTGTCAATATTGTGTTCTATTATCGGCTTACCATTTAAAGGAAGCATAGGTTTAGGAACCGTATCTGTAAGAGGACTTAATCTTTTGCCCCGCCCACCAGCCATGATCATGCATTCTAGGGGTAGTAAGGCCTTTGTTTTATCAAGATCTATAACCCGTATTAATCTTTTATTTTTATCTAAAATCGGTAGTATCTTAATATCACGCAATCTGTAATCTTTAAGATCAACAAAATCACTACGGTCATATTCATGAATGAATCTTTTATTACAAATTTCCTCAACCTTCAAATTTAAATTGGCATGCTTTATTAACGACCTTCGAATATCCCCATCTGTAATTGTACCAATTGTTGATTCATTTTCGTCTATAACAAATAAAATTAGCCTGCTAATCTGACCTACATAAAGAAGATCATTTAATTTTTTGAGAGCTTCAAGAATTGACTTATCTCTATAGATCGTTATATCCTTTATTTCCATTAGGATTATTTTATTTATCTATAAATTTTATTAACTGAAAAGCTTCCGCATATTCAACTCCCACACTTGCTCCTCGAAAAGTAGCAAGTGCTTCAATATTTCGTTCTGATCTTGGGAAAGGATGTTGTCCCAGTTCTGATCCATATATTCTCATTACTTCAAGTTTCTTTTTAAAAAATCTACTTATATCAATAAAATAATTTGGAATAAAAGTTTTTTCGAATAGAGCCGGGGCAAATTCAGTTTCTGAAAGACATTCGTACATCAAAACCCTTTTCACATAAGGATATCTAAAGGATTTAGTACAGGCCATTACTGCATCAAATGTAACACGATGATCAGAATGTGCATCGGACCGATTTAGGCAATAAATTATTTCAGGTTCTACTTCATTGAAAACATTAGAAATCTGGGGCACCATCTCTATTAGACTACTGGATGAAAGAGTCATAGTGGAATAATTAAGCATAAAGATTTTTTTAATCCCTAACATTTTTTCCACTTGCCTTATTTCTTCCCGTCGTGAACTCACCCGCTCCTTTGAAAAGCCCTGTCCTTCAGATATACTTGTGGTTATTAGCCAATAAACCTCATCCCCATTGGCAACATGTTTCAATATAGTACCTCCTGCACCTAAAACTTCATCATCAGGATGAGCTGATATTATTATTATTTTTTTCATAAATATTCTCCTTCTCTGGGAAGTTCAATGAATTCATGTTTCAAAATCCTAACAGCACCATCCCAAGCTTTTACAAGAATTCCCGATTCATTTACTTCAAGTACTTTTCCAGGTTCAATATTAATGGCCGAAAATTCCTCTTCTTTGACCTTCCAGATTTTCACCTCATCTCCCTGGTACTTTAAATGTGCTCCTACGTATGGTCGGGTTAATCCCCTTACGAGATTATAAATGGCATAAGTAGACATTCTGAAATCTATTTCGCCGTCCTTTATTCCTCTCTTTCTCCAAATATTACCCTTGGAATGGTCTTGAGGAATTTTTTGATAAGTACCACTTTTTAAATGTTGCAAAAAAACTGGTATTTGCTCAAGAGCATTTACTTCTGTTTTTTCATAAACACTTGCTGCATCATCTTCATAATTTATTTTGAATTTTTGCTGAGATAAAATATCTCCATCGTCTGCTCCTTCTTCCATAAAGAAAAAAGTGGAAGCTCCTTCACTAAGTCCCAACACAAGACTCCAGGTAAGTGGATGTCTACCCCTATTATACGGTAGAGCAGTTGGATGAAAACCAATAACGCCCATTGTTGTCAAACTAAGTAATTCCTTTTTAATTAAGCTTGACCATCCAAAACAAAAAATAACATCTGGTTCAAGGGTTTTTATCCAGATCAAAGTGTGAGGAGCATTAATATCCTTAACATATTTACAGGGAATGTTATTTTCTTCGCACAAAGGTGTCAAATCAATATGATCCGCATTAAAAACTGATTTAGACTTAGTCGCAACACCCACAATTTCAGCATTTAGAGAAATTAATTTTTGAAGTGCTTTTTGTGAAAATGAAACAGTCCCTATAAAGAAAATTT
>JAFMBQ010000502.1 GCA_017858365.1 Algoriphagus sp.
TCAGCTGTCCAATTTTTACATATTCTTTCATTTGAATTGTTTTACAATAAATATGGAGGAATTGAAAATTTTCATGAAGTTGTTCTTATTAAAAAAATGGAATTATTCCTAACTTTTGGGAGTCATTCATTTTATTAATAATATGAAAATAAGGATTTTGTTGGTTTGTCTTTATTTGGCCCTGTTTAGTGTTTGAATAAAAGATATTGTCAATGGATTCTGAAAAATGATTTTTGGGGATTGAATTATGATATTCCTGCTGTAACAGGCAAGCTTAAAATACGGTAAATTAAAAAAAGGATACGGTAAATAAATTTATTGCCTGATTAAGAATTAAAATTATTTTAATTGATTGATTAAGTATACATTGGACTTTTTTTTTAAATGCTTAAATATTATGACTGTTAAAAATTTAATCAAAAAATCTATAATACCCCTAGTTGTATTCGTGTCTTTTGGTTTCAATTCTTTTGGACAAAATGCACTATCCACAACAGGAGGTCATATTAAATCAACGGGTGGTTCCACTAGTTTTACAGTTGGTCAAGTAGCTTATGTTCTAAAAAAGGGAACAGGTTCCTATTTGAATGAGGGAGTTCAGCAGGTTTATACCAAAAAAACGACTCCCATTGAGGAACTGGTTTATTTAAAAGAAGTGCAGTTATATCCTAATCCAACCCAGGAGACTTTTAACTTAATCATTTCAACCAAGGAGGATGTCCAAATTAGATACACCATTATGGATTATCTGGGAAAGGAAATCAGAAATGGTAATATTTTATCAGAAAAATCAGAAATATCCTTGATGGATTTACCTGCTGGTAATTATTTTATTTCATTGAAATCAAAGAAAGAAAACAGAATTTTCAAAATAGTTAAGATATAATCACATGAAAAAGATTACCCTTTTAAGTTTAATAACTATTGTATTCATTAGTAATTTGATATCCCAGGCACCCAACCTGATGAGTTATCAGGCGGTAATTTGGGATGCCAGTGGAAATTTGGTTGCTGAAAAAATGGTGAGTATTAAGATAAGCATCCTTCAAGGATCTGTTACCGGAACAAGTGTATATTCAGAAAACCATAGGGTACAAACCAACATCAATGGTCTAGTAAGTTTAATGATTGGAGGAGGAACAAATGCCACGGGAAAGATTTCAGATATCAATTGGGGAGGAGGAGGTTTTTTCTTAAAGACGGAAACAGATCCAACGGGTGGTGTCAATTTATCTATTACGGGTACCACCCAATTGGTGAGTGTACCCTACGCCATTCATTCTAATTCATCAAATTTGTCAAATAATCTAAATACACCATTACCAGGCTTAAAAGGTCAGATATTATCAGTAGATAAAGATGGAAAACCTGTTTGGGTATCAACCATTCCAACTGTTAGTACCACTAATTATTCCACTATTTCAGCAGATTCAGCAAAAGGTGGTGGAAATGTTATGTCAGATGGAGGATCACCTGTCACAGATAGAGGAGTTGTATGGTCAACAAGTCCAAACCCAACAATTTCCCTTTCAACCAAAACTATAGATGGTTCTGGTTTGGGGACTTTTTCTTTAATCATAAGTGGTTTAACTTCGATTACTGATTCGACTTCATATTAAGTTAGGGCATATGCAACAAACATTAATGGAACTGCTTATGGAGAAGAAATATCTCTTATTTTTTTTAATAAACTACCAAAAGTATATTATTATTCGGGTTCTTATAATTGCGAAAGTCAATCTTTTAGTGGTTATGTTGATTCCGATGGAGGGTCACCAATATTATCCAAAGGATTTGTTTGGTCAACCAGTCCAAATCCAGATGTTTCATTACTAACTAAAACTAATGAAGGACCTGGGAAAGGAAGTTTTACTTCTAAATTAAATTTATCAAAACTAAATGTTACTTTTTACATCCGCTCATATGCAACAAATAATAATGGAACAAGTTATAATGACTATGTATATAAATATATTTTAAAATTACCTAATATAAATACCACACCTGCTACTATTTCATATACTTATTTAATTTCTGGAGGAAATGTAATCAATAATAGGGACTTCAATTTAACTTCTGTTTCATGTGATATAAAAGCAAGAGGAGTTGTATGGTCACAGGGAGAAGTTCCAACTATATCATTGCCTACAAAGACCGTAAACACAAATAGCTCTTATAATTATGGAAAATTCACATCTTATATTTATGATTTGAAACCCAATACAACATATTATTTAAGGGCATATGCAACTGTTGGCGATACAACTATTTATGGAAAGATAGATACTATTAGGACAAGGACATGGGTAAATTGTCCTAGCACTGTAAAAGATATCGATAATAATGTTTACAATGTGGTTACTATTGGTTTTCAATGTTGGACAAAAGAAAACCTAAAAGTAAGCAGGTATAGGAACGGGGAAATTATTCCTGTAATTACTCAAAGTTTAGCATGGAAAACCCTAACAACCGGAAGCAGATGCTGGTATGATAATGATAGTGCAAAATATGAGAAACCGTATGGTAAACTGTATAACGGATATACTGTATCAGATTCAAGAGGACTATGTCCTTCTGGATGGCATGTACCACGCGAAGATGAGTGGTCTGTTTTATTAGACTTTTTAGGAGGAGGTACAATTGCAAGTGGCAAGATGATATCTACAGGAACAACCTATTGGAACTCACCTAACACAGACGCTACGAATGAAAGTGGTTTTTCTGCTCTCCCAGGTGGTCAACTATGGAGTGATGGTAGTTTCAGCCAGATTGGAATTACTGGAAATTTTTTTGATGCGGAGGAAAGCATTTACTATGACAGAATCTATGCGTTGAACAATTACGATTTTAGATATGTGACCAGAAGTACCTACACCCAAAAGCCATTAGGTGCTTCAGTTCGTTGCCTCAGGGATTGAATATTTGTCTATGGGACTATTTTGTGGCGAGGATTGCAGATAGATTTTTTTATTTTAAAAATCAAAGATTTCAAAAGATTTAAAGGTTAAACAGTGAACCCATTTTTGAGAATATTTCAGAACCTATTTAAGAGGAATTAAATATATCCCAAAGGGACATATAGGTGACTATAGCATGGTTTTACAATAAAAATCTTACAAACCCAGATTACCCAAAAAATTCCTCTTTTTCACACCATACACTCCTGCAACAAATCCTGCAACACATAAAAAAGTGAAATGTCTTCCCTAATCCTTAAATTTCATAATTAATTATATTTCAATTATTTAAAGAGTATAGTAGTATAACACAAAAGTAAATAAATCTATTGTAATTTTATTAATTTTAAAGTTTAAAATACTGATTAACAATTGTTTAAAACAAATTAATAGACATTTGAGTACAATAATTATACTATCATTGTGATCCAAAATTAACCATTGTTTCTACCCAAGATTAGTAAATCTCTCCTAAATACAATTTTAACTTATTAATTATCAATAGGTTAAAATTGTATTTTTTATATA
>JAFMBQ010000503.1 GCA_017858365.1 Algoriphagus sp.
GCATAAAAATACCCCCAAGAAGTGTCTAACTTTTTGGGGGCACATCATAATCAGGCTTTATTTTTTTCGCTCAAACCAACTCGCAATCACAGATCCTGCAATAAGCTGTTGAATATGGTACAACATCACAGGAAGGAGCACCAAACCTAAAATAGCCGGATCAGGAAAAATCACCTTTCCGATCACTACTCCCTGAACCAACGATTTCTTTGATCCACAAAACAAGGCAGTAATGCGATCTTCGAGTTGGAAGCCTAGAATTTTGCTGAGCAAAGAAACGAGTAACCAGACCAGAAAAAACAAACCCAGCATGGAGATACTAATCAGAATGAGCGTTGATAATCGATAAGGAGAGAAAACCTCTTGGGCAAATGATTGTGCAAATGAGGTATATACAATGACCATGATCACACTTTGATCCAAATACTTCAACTTTGAGATTTGTTTAGCTATTCTTGGAAAAATAACTCCATGGAGAGCCACTCCTGCTAAAACAGGCAGAATCACTTTGAATGTCAACTCAATAAGTGTGGAAGTGAAATCAATTGGAATCCCTGAGGCCTCTCCCAAAATCCCCATCCACGCTGGAGTGATCACTACGCCAATCAGACTTGAAATACTTGCATTAAAAATCGCAGCAGGTATATTTCCTTTAGCAATGGAGACCATCACGACAGAAGCGCTTACCGTGGAAGGCAATACAGACAAATAGCTGATTCCCAATCGAAAATCATCTGGAATCCAAGGGCTAAATTCTAGAAATACCCAAACCAAAGCAGGGAATAAAAGAAAAGTGGTCAGTTGAATCAGTAAATGAAGTTTCCAGTTTTTCAGTCCAACTCTAAGTTGTGCAGGATTAAGTTTTACCCCATAAAAAAAGAAAACTAATCCAATACCTAGGTTAATAATGATTTTCCATGGAAACCCCGAGTCTGTAGATCCAAAAGTGGGAAATACCCAACCTAAAAATATGGCTAAAAATAAGCCGAGTAGAAAACCATTGATTCCAACTTTGGCCAGCAGTGGTCTGATTCGAGATAAAGTCAAGAAAGCAGTCTTTTAAAATTATCACTAATAATCGCTGTGGCAATCGCCACATTGAGTGACTCTGCCTCACCAAAGCCAGGAATTGTCACTTTCTTAGTCACCAAGTTTTCCAAGTCACTTGAAATTCCCTTTGACTCATTTCCCATCAAAATCACTCCAGGCTCTAGCTTATTCATCTGATGGATATTTTCACCATCTAAGAAAGCACCATACACCGGACTATTCCATTTTGTGAATATTTGAGCCAAATCCCCATAGAAAAATTTAACCCGAGTAAATGAACCCATGCTCGCCTGAATCACCTTAGGGTTGTAAAATTCTGCTGTTTGAGTAGAAAAGACTAAATGATGGATCCCATACCAATCGGCAATTCGAATGATCGTTCCTAAATTACCAGGATCTCGTATATCATCTAGCGCTATGACCAATTGACCTAATGGAAAATCAAAACTCTCATTAGATTTCATCTTCACGACAGCTAAGGCACTATCGTTGCTTTGATATTGACCTAGTCCTTCAAGTTGGTTTTGAGTTACCGAGATTACCTCACAGGATGATTTTGAAACCTCCAGTTGATGATTTTCCAAAAACTGAGGTGTCGCCAAAAGAATAGAGACTTGAAATGATGAGTTCAAAACCTCAAGAACACTTTTTTCTCCTTCGACAAAGAAGCGCTGTTCCTCATTTCGGAATTTCTTCTGATGTAAGGATTTAATAAACTTAACCGTATTTTTGCTAAGCATAAGGAATATTAGCCCATTTTGAAATCCCTCAAATATATACTTTTTCTTTCTTCGACCTTGGTACTTTCGGCTTGTTCCTTGACTAAGAATCTGGCGGATGGTGAATATGCGCTCTATGAAAATAAACTCAAAGGAGTAGAAACAGCAGATGAAGAGGCCTTGACTAACCTCTACATTGCCGAACCAAATACTCGAATTCCACTGACTAATAAATCATTAGGGGTGAGTATTTATAGAATGGGTGAAGCCTTTTTTGATAGTGTTAAAGTGGCGAATAAACTTGAAAATGCTACTCAGGAGCGTGATAGTATCCGGGATTTATTAACTGAAAATCAAGAAAATAATAAACTAATCAAGCGATCAGACAAGCTCGCTTCAAAGATTAAGACTTACGAGGAAAAGCTAGAATTTGGAAATTTCTTAATGCGAACTGGAAATCCGGTAACGAAACTTGATAGCAGTGAAGTGAGTCGAACAGTCTCTGAAATCGATAACTACCTATACAATCACGGATATCTGGATAGCGAAGTGACCTATGAGGTGGCGACAACCAAAAAGAAAGCAGAGGTAATTTATCTGGTAAACGAAAAACAACCCTATCTCATTGATTCTATTTACACTTCTACTGAGAACAAAGAAATATTAAAACTTCTTCAGGAAAATAATTCCGATACCCACCTTCATGTAGGGGATAAATATGTTCAAGATGAGTTTGTCGCAGAGCGTAATCGACTCGAAGATCTTTTAAAGAATAATGGCTTTTTCATGTTCAATAAAAGCTTCATCGATTACAATTTGTATTACGATTCTAGCAAAAGAACAATCAATGTTCAGCAACGAATCCTTCAACCTACTTTTGCAGAGAAGCATGAGGTTTACACCATGGACTCAATCTCCTTCTCAGTCAATCCTCCAAGCAAAGACTTCACCGATCAAGATATTTTGAAAGAATATCGGGGAATAAATTTTGATTTCTACAGAGATCGCTATTCAGAAAAAATTCTTTCTTCTCGTATTTTCTTTCAAAAAGGCGGGGTTTATAATCGATCAAGTTTCATAGAAACTCAAAAGCAATTAAGTAATCTCGATTTATTTCGATTTATAAATATCTCTTTTGACACGCTGGGAACCTCCTTGCAAGCCAAAATCATCACCCAGCCAAATCAAAAATATCAGTTAACCAATCAGTTGGGATTGAGCATTACCGAACAGCTCCCTGGACCATTTTTTAGTGCCTCACTTCGGAATCGTAACTTCTTCCGCGCAGGCGAGATACTGGAATTCAACTTCCGAGCAGGATTAGAAGGAGTTGCATCTGCGACAGATCAAGGAGTCTATCAAAGCCGGGAACTGGGCACTTCTGCCTCCGTCATCTTCCCAAGATTTTTGATTCCTTTTTACCAAAGCAGTTTACAAAAGTTTGGTAAATACAATCCGAATACCCGAACACAGCTGGGATATAACTACACCAACCGTCCCGAATATACCAGAAGTGGTCTGAACGGATTGGTATCCTACACTTGGGCGACACGAAATAATCGACAGCAATTCACCATCAATGCCGCCGATCTGAACTATATCCGAACGCCTCAGATTCAGGATGAATTTTTAAAAATATTGGTTGACCTCCAAAACCAAGGGAACAACTTGATTTGGTCATTTCTACCTTCATTTATCAGTTCGATTTCT
>JAFMBQ010000504.1 GCA_017858365.1 Algoriphagus sp.
CAGAAATTTCCGCCAACCATAGGTAATTATCGCATCCTCATATCGCTCTCCGAAACTGTCATTTGCAAAAGTCAAGGGTTGGAATGGGATATTATGAATCTCCGCCACGATGGAATTGGTCTGCATCGCTGCTGCCAAAATCAAGTCGTTTGGCTTTTCAGGCATTTTGGAATCGGTGCTACCTCCTCCGATCCAGATCAAACTGGTGTCAAATGGACTGTCTTTGGGTACCACAATCGAAATCCAGTGCCACCATTCTGTTTTGTCCACCAAATCCGGGGTCAACCAGTTTTGTGAAACCATTCGTAGCACGTGAAAGTCGTATTCTTCTCCGGGAACGGAATGAACGATTTCATAAGAAAAGTCTGGACTAGCTCCGTTGACATAATCTTTAAGGAGGTTTTCGGCTTTTGGAGCTGGGGTTTCTTCAGTTTTCTTTTCCGCTGAAGCGCAGGCAAAAACTATCCAGGCAAAAATAAATACTGTTCCAATCGAAGTGATTTTTTTCATAGCTAGGGGTTAAAAGGGTAATCTTTTAAAAGATAGGGATTTAGCCTTTGCGTGCAAAGTCCATTTTGATGAGAATGTTGAAAAACGATTTTTTATAGGAAAGCAGAAGCATAAATGGAATTGAAAATCCTTTGTGATAGTTTAGTGAAGATTAAACTCAAGCCAAACCCATGGAAATAGGAATAGATAGCTTTGCTGCCGCAGCTCCAGCTGGTGCAGATAGTCAAACTGAAAACCGTAGGAAATCTTTGACCGAACTCATTGATCGCATTGTCTATGCAGATGAAATGGGTTTGGATGTCTTTGGAATTGGTGAGCATCACCGCAAAGAGTTTCTGGACTCGGCCAATACGATCATTTTGGCAGCTGCGGCTGCTCGAACTTCTCGAATCAAACTCACTTCGGCGGTGACTGTCCTGAGTGCTGCCGATCCAGTTCGGGTCTTTCAGGAGTTTGCGACCCTAGATTTGATTTCAAATGGTCGAGCAGAAATCGTTGCCGGAAGAGGTTCATTTACAGAAGCTTTTCCACTTTTTGGCTTGAGATTGAATGATTATGATGCACTTTTTACCGAAAAACTGGAGTTGCTTTTGAAAATTCGGGATGAAGAAATCATCACTTGGAAAGGTCAATTCCGTGCGCCATTAAATCAACAAGCCATCTATCCAAGGCCTTTGCAAGAATCGCTTCCAATTTGGCAAGGAGTGGGAGGGACGCCGGCCTCTTTTGTGAGAGCGGGCTTACTAGGTTTACCATTGATGGTGGCGGTAATTGGTGGAGAGACGCATCGATTTCGGCCCTTGATTGACATGTATCGTCAGGCTGGGGCCAAAGCTGGACATGCGCCAGATAGGCTGAAAGTGGGCTTGCATTCCTTGGGATATGTGGCGGAATCCACCGAAAAAGCAGTGGAGGAGTACTATCCAGGCTATGCTGAGACTTTTACTAAGATAGGAAAAGAGCGAGGTTGGCCACCGGTAACTCGCAATCACTTCAATGCACAAACAGGAAAACTAGGTGCTTTAGTTGTTGGAGGACCGGAGGAAGTAGCGGAAAAAATCCTACGACATAGCGAAGCGCTTGGAGGAATAGACCGGTTCAGCTTCCAGATGGATAATGCGAATCTAAGCCATGCCCAGCTGAAGAATGCGATTGAATTGATAGGGAAAGAAGTGATCCCCCAAGTCAGAAAGCTAAATTGAGAAGTCTGAAAATGTAAGATGTTGCTTTTGTCATGCTTTGTGTCTTCACAAACCATCAATTTATCCGTGAGTGAGGACACTTAAGGGGGCGAAGTGAGGCTGTCTGTAAAAGTCTTTTTTTATGAATAATGCGAGTAGAGATACTCGCTTGAACAAGAATGAAATCAGAAGTTTATTTGCTGAGAGGATCAAGTTTTAATGAAAGACTTGATTTCCATTCCTTCCAAATAAACATCCCCAGAGAAATTAGCGCAAAATTCTTAATGATGTACTGTCCTACCAAAGTGGGCGTAAACCAAGTTTGCCAAGTGGCATCAGGTAAAATGAATACAGGTAAGAATGTCGTGATCATATGGAAGATCAATAGGTAAAAGGCGTATTTGGTTAGTTTAGGGAAAAGCCAAATCAACCCTAAAGCACATTCAAAAAGCCCAAATCCTAAACAGAAAAGTTTGAAATCCATCAATCCTCCAAAGGTTTGGGTGAATAGATTTTCCACCAAAGTTTCAGCAGGTGAGATGCCGATGACTTTCAAAAAACCAAACCAGAAATAGATGATAAATAAAGAGATTCGGCCAAAATGGGAGGTGTTTTTCATAGGTTTTGAGTTTGGGTTTGGAAACCTAAACTTTCCCTAAAAGTCAAACAATGATTAAAATCAGGTTTGGGTTTTTTATTTGATTAATTATATCTGATTAAAGACGGAGCCGTTACAAACGCATCAGATCTTTGGAATCTTAGGTTTTGGCGGAAGCTAAAAGCAAACTTCGAGTTTCCCGATTCATCATTTGGAATATAGGTAGCCCTAAGTTCCATAGTTCCAAAAATTAAGTTTTCGTTTCTGATACGAACTCCTCCGCTAATACCTGTGAAGATCTTGTTTTTTTCTTCACATGAATTACACGTCATCATAGCCCAATTAAGTGCGGCGAAGGGTGCAATTCGAAATCCTATAATTGACCAAGGTGTATAAACTGTGGAGGAAACACCAATATTTTTTCGACTGGAAGAATCTAAATTCCTTACTCGTAAATCTGGAATAATAGAAGAATTAATTTGTAGCCAATCAGTTGCGAATGCATTATAAATTTGAGCAAATCCTATTGTTGCTGAATTTCTGATCTTGTATTTGCCAATTGTCAAGGCTTTTGTGAAATATGAAATTTTGGAAGATACCACTACATCCTCCATGCTTGAATTTCTAAAATAGCTGGCAGAATTTAGACTTAATTCATAAAACCCTCCTTTACTGAAAGCTTTCGAATACTCAAGGTTAATTCCCAGATAAGGTCTTTGAGTATTTAATAGTCTGACCAATCCTGTGGTAGCTTTAAAAGAATAACCGTACGGCACATCTTCTGTCCTACCAAAACCATAGACATATTGAGTTTTGAAATAGTCTCTTTTATAGAATGTCAGAGCAGATAAAAAGCCTCTTGCATTATTGTAAATCCTATCGTTCACAAACTCTTCGCCATCTGGTTTTTTGGTATAGTATCCGTCGAAAACACGGAATCCTAAAAAGACCCTATTTCGATCTTGGAAAGCCTTCTTTGCTCCAAAATTATAACCAGCCCAAAGATCTATCAATTCATAAGAATAGTTCAGAAAAAGCGAATCTGGCCTAGAATATACGTTTCTTGACCAGTTTTTGCTCCATTGGGCTCCACCAGCCATTCTAGAGTATGGAGAAACTAGTTTTCTATCTATCAAAATACCTGTGGCATATTCTGTTTCATCCCCATAGGAAGCTCCTGAGTTTAACT
>JAFMBQ010000505.1 GCA_017858365.1 Algoriphagus sp.
TGGGTGGCGTACTTTGCAGCGGAATCGTGGCGTACTATAGAGCGGAATATCCAGTAATAGGGTATTTGAGGTATTTTCGGGAAAGAATCTACGGAGACATAAGCTATGGATTGATGAATTTTGAAGGGAAGAATAGCAAATGGTATCTTGACCCCGAAGAGATGAGTTTTATCAATATGCGAACATTTACCTTGGGGTTAGGCTATGATTTAATACAAAATGGGCGCTTTACACTTTCCGGAGAAATGGCCTATTTGTATCAATCCAATGAGGGACTCTTAATGATATTGAATACCGGAACTATAATTATTCGTGAAACCGGTGTGACAACAGATAATGCCTTGAGGACTAAACTAAAAGCCAGTGTATCGATAGATAAAAATCTTAAGTTTGTTACCTCCTATGCACACGGATTTAGATTCGTAAAGTATTCTAGCAACTGGTTGAGTCTAGGTTTGAGCTATAGTTTTTAGAATCTCAATTTTACTATAAACCAAAAAAAGGAACCTATTGCTAGGTTCCTTTTTGATTTCAAACGTGTGAAATCTTACTTTCTCACTCTGATTTTTTCCTTGATACGTGCAGCTTTACCTTGACGTCCTCTTAGGTAGAATAGACGAGCTCTTCGTACTTTACCTTGTCTCAATAGATCGATTTGCTCGATCGCTGGAGAGATGATAGGGAAGATACGCTCTACTCCGATTCCGTTAGAAATCTTACGAACAGTGAACGTCTCACCGTTAGAGTTAGGGTTTCTTCGTTGGATCACAGTTCCTTGGAACTGCTGGATACGCTCCTTGTTACCTTCTTTGATTCGTACGTGTACGTTGATGGTATCGCCGGCTTTGAAAGTAGGGAATTTAGCTCTTGCTTCGCTGTATTCCGCTTCTACTATTTTTATTAGATCGCTCATAGCTTTATGTTTTTATGCTTTCGCTTTTGCCAACGCGTGGCTTGTTTAAGTATTCTTGTTTGACTTTAAATCGCTTTTCCCACTTCCTTATTTGCTGAGCAAATCAGGTCTTCGTTCTTGGGTTCGGCGAACCGATGCTTCAAATCTCCAATCATTTATCTTGGCTTCATGTCCTGAAAGCAATACCTCTGGAACTTTCATTCCCTCATAATCTGCGGGACGCGTGTACACAGGTGGTGCCAAAAGGCCATCTTGGAAGGAATCTGTCAATGCTGAGGTCTCATCATTTAATACACCCGGGATCAATCGGATAATTGCATCTGCTACTACCGCAGCGGCAAGTTCTCCTCCCGAAAGCACAAAGTCACCGATACTGATTTCTTTGGTAATGAATCGCTCCCGTACCCGTTCATCTACACCCTTGTAATGACCACAAAGGATCAAAAGGTTTTGATTAAGGGAAAGTGCATTGGCCATGGGTTGGTCGAAAGTCTTTCCGTCGGGCGTCATATAGATGATTTCATCATACGTTCGCGTTTTCTTCAAGGCTTCTATGCATCGAGCGATAGGCTCGACTTGCATGACCATTCCGGCTCCTCCACCAAAAGCATAATCATCGACTTGCTTTTGTTTGCCCGTTGCATAATCGCGGAGGTTGTGAACTTTGACGCTGGCGATTCCTTTATCTTCTGCTCTTTTCAGAATAGAATGTGAAAAAGGTCCTGTCAGCAAGTCCGGCACTACCGTGATGATATCAATGTGCATGGATTAATCTTCCAGATAAATTTCAAGTAAACCTTCGGGTAGCTGGCAGTAAACTTTTTTAGCTGCCTTATCCACCTTGGAAATAATGCCATCCTGAATCGGAATCAGCACTTCTTTGCCTTGGTGAGTCACTCCGAGGAGATTCTGAGTATCCAAATCATAAATGATCTGAATGGGTCCAATCAATCCTTTGGTCTCGTCAAAGACCTCAAAACCGATCAATTCGTGGAAATAATATTGTCCTTCTTCTAGCGGTGCAAGTTCCGAGACTGGAAGATATACCTCCAGACCTACCAGTTCCTCAACAGCATCTATGGAGTCAAGCTCCTCAAATTTAGCTAAGGCCTTATTTCCGGGCTGGAGTACGAAGTGCTCCAAGAAATAGGGGACTAGTCGGGACTTTTGTGCTAGAAATACGTGTTTGAGATCTTCATAATCCTCAGGATAATCGACATCTAACACAATGGTTAATTCTCCACGAAGTCCATGAACTTTAGACACGTAGCCTATTTGAAAGCATTGATCCTTGTTCATGGGGATTGTATTTTATTATGCTTTTGTTTCCTCTTCACCTTCAGCAGATGCCTCAGGAGTAGTATTTTCAGCAGCAGGAGTTTCTTCAGCTTTAGCCTCAGCTACCGGAGCAGCTTCTTCAACAGCAGGAGTTTCTGCTACTACAGCTTCAACAGCAGGAGCTTCTTCTACAGCGGGGGTTTCAGCAACAACAGCCTCAACGGCAGGAGTCTCATCTACCACAGCAACAGTTTCTTCAACTACAGCTTCCACTTCAGGAGTTTCTTCTACCACAGGAGCAGGATTATTTGCAGCTTCAGCAGCAGCTAGAAGAGCTTTTTGCTCATCTTCTTTCGCCTTAAATGCGTCCATACGAGACTGATTCTTAGCTGATTCAGCATCAAATGCTTTCTGACGAACATCTGCTTTTGCCTTGCTAATAGTATCTGACTTACCAGCGATTTTTGTGTCTTTCTCGTTCAACCACGCTTCGAATTTAGCATCTGCTACTTCTTGTGTGATTGCACCTTTCAATACACCAATTTGAAGGTGTTTCTTCAGCATGATACCTCTGTAAGAAAGCATTGCTTTCACAGTATCTGTTGGCTGAGCTCCATTTAACAACCATTTAAGAGCGCGCTCATTGTTGATGTTAATAGAAGCAGGATTCGTGTTTGGGTTGTAAGACCCGATTTTTTCGATGAAGCGTCCATCACGTGGAGCTCTTGCATCAGCTACAACCACGTCGTAGATAGCCATTTTTTTTCTACCTCTTCGTGCTAATCTGATTTTTACTGACATAAATTTTTAATGTATTTAGTGAGTGGATGGAACCCGTCCATCCTAATTTTGGAGTGCAAAGATAGGGTAATTCATTGGAAAGCCATAAGTTGCCTGTAAATATTTGCCAGAAACAGACCTTTTATTTTATCTTGCCTGCTGAATTGCCATTATTGTGCGAATTCGTATTCTTGGCCCCGTAGTTCAACGGATAGAACAAGCGTTTCCTAAACGCTAGATCTAGGTTCGATTCCTAGCGGGGCTACTTTATTTCTAAGTAAACTGAAATAATTTTGAGTTTCTGGTCTTTTTTTGGAATTTAATCTTTTCAAAACCTAAACTATTTAATGTCATGATGAAAAATTCTATTCTCCTGATCTTTTTTCTTTTCGGAATCACCAAAGGCTTTTCTCAAGATTCTATGGTGCCTCCTGCAAATAAAAAGCATGTTTATTCTGCATCAGTAAGTGAGACGATTCTCTCTTTTGGTAATTTGGAAGCAGC
>JAFMBQ010000506.1 GCA_017858365.1 Algoriphagus sp.
GAGGCATTGAAAAAATCTTTACCAGTTACTTTTCAAGACGCCGACGTTTTTCAAGGAAGATCCATCTTGGATGCGGACTTTTTGAATAATTTATTATTTCCTGATCTGACCCCAAACATCCTTAAGTGGATGTGTAAGGGTGATATCTTTTTACAACAGATGGATACTGTTCGCAGGGAAGTATTTATAAATCTTTGTAAAAATCAATATGAATTTGAACCAGATCACCGTGATATTATTTCAATAGCTAGAAAACTTGGTGAGCAGAAAGGAAATTGGAGATATATCTGGCAGATGTATGCAAATGCCCCTAAGAAATATCCTGAGATTGAAGAATTTCTCCGTTCAGCAAAGCCAGATGATTTAGGTGTTGGTGTATTTGCTATACCAGATGAAAGTTGGCCACAAGTAAATGAATTAGCTGAAGATAAATTACTCTCTGATTTAACTAAAGCGGCGAGTCTACATCCCAAAGAAGCAACCCTAAAATTAATTTCATTAGAGGAAGCAAACAGAAAACGTATTGGTTGGATTTGGAATGAAATTGGAAAATCACCTTTAGTTAACTCACTCCACTTTTTGGTGGAAATGGCAAAAATCTGTACTAATGCTTTTCCAATATCTTCAATTGAAGAATTGGAAGGTTACTACACCTCCAAAGGTATTCATGCTGACCAAAGTATGAGAAAAGCACTAGCTTCTGTGAAGAGCGAAAAAGATAAAAAGGCGATCAAATCCATTATCAAGGTTATTTATCAACCATGGTTGGAATTAATTACAAATCAATTTCAAACCTTAGTTACGAAAAACAAGGATATCTTCACCAAACAACTGGCTAAAGAGGAAGAGGAATCTTATATATTATTTGTTGACGCTTTCAGATATGAATTAGCTGAAGAGTTCTGTAAGAGATTAGAAAAATTAAAATATAAAGTTGATTTGTTTAATGGTTGGTCTGCAATTCCTTCCTTAACACCAACAGCAAAACCAAATATTTCTCCTATAGCAAAATCTGTTTCAACGGTCAGTGAAATATCAGAGTTTAGACCACAACTTATTAATGGGAAAGACTTGCAAACAGCTGCATTTAGAGAGCAGTTATCCGCCAACGGTTTTAAATACATCTCGAATTCTAATGACATCGATTCTTCAGTAAAATCTTGGCAAGAAATAGGTGATATTGATACCAAGGGCCACGAAGAACAATCCGATATGGTCAAAAGGATTAACGGATTATTTGAACAAGTCCTTGAAACAATAGATGTTGCTTTTGAAAAAGGGGTTAAAAGAATAAAAATAGTGACGGATCATGGCTGGCTTTTAATGCCAGGCGGTTTACCCAAGACTCAACTCAATGCAGGATTAGCAGAAACTCGTTGGGGTAGGTGTGCCATTATAAAAGATGGTGCAAAAACGGATTTACTTCATTTACCATGGAGATGGAACTCTAACATTTTTATTGCTTACGCACCAGGAATCAACTTTTTTAAAATGAATGAAGAATATGCTCATGGTGGAATATCAATTCATGAGTGTTTAGTTCCTGAAATTATCATTGAAAACCCTAATGCCCTTGACATAGATGCTGATTTCAAAGAGGTAAAATGGGTCAACCTAAAATGTGCTATTCAAACGACTAACGTTCCTGACGGTTTTAAAATAGATATTAGGACAAAATATAATGATGATTCAACAAGTGTGCTTGATGTTTCAAGTAAGGCTAAAAAAGTTGTTGGAAACATGGTAACACTCCTAATTGACGATGCCTACGAATACCAATCTGCAACTATCGTTTTATTTGACACGAACGATAGAATTTTAAATAAGAAACCAACTACAATTGGTGGTTAAAAATTAATAAGTATGGAATTAGATAAAATTGATCAAATATCAGCAAAAGCTTTTGAAGGATTTATTGTTCGCAAGGATCTACTTGAAAACTTCCGAAAAACCTATCCTGTTCCAACTTATGTAATTGAGTTTTTACTTGGTAGATATTGTTCAACCACAAATGAACAAGAAATCCAAGAAGGTCTTGAAATTGTTAAGAGGCAATTACAAGATAGAACTGTTAGAACTGGTGAGGAAGAGTACTTTAAATCAAAGGCTAAAGAAAAAGGATCAATAAAGATTATTGATATCATTACTGCCAGACTCGACACAGCAACAGATAGCTATGTTGCGAATTTACCCAGTTTGCAGTTAAGCAAGGTTCGTATCTCTTCTGAAATAGTTAGTGCAAATGATAGAATGTTAACTGGTGGTTTCTATGCAGAAATAGAGATAGAATATGATGCGGTAATTGCTCAAGAAAATTCAGGTCGACCGTTTGGGGTAGTTAGCATTAGACCTATTCAACTTTCTCAACGAAACGTTCTTGAAGTCCTGTATAAAGGAAGGGAAAACTATACTTTAGAGGAATGGAAAGATTTTTTAATTCGTTCGATAGGAATGGAACCAAGCACATTAAGCGAAAAGGCTAAAAATGTGTTGTTTGTAAGGATGCTTCCATTTGTGGAACGAAATTATAACCTCGTTGAGCTGGGCCCACGAGGCACAGGTAAATCACATCTTTACCAACAGATATCCCCTTATTCACATTTAGTTTCTGGAGGTAAGGCAACCGTTGCAAAAATGTTTGTGAATATGGGTAGCGGAGAAAGAGGTCTAGTTTGTAAATATGATGTGGTTTGTTTTGATGAAGTATCTGGAATTTCATTTGACCAAAAAGATGGTGTCAACATCATGAAAGGTTACATGGAGAGTGGTGAATTTAGCAGAGGTAAAGAACCAATTCGAGCTGATGGTGGTATAGCTATGGTTGGGAATTTTGATGTGGATGTGGAGCATCAACAACGAGTTAGCCATTTATTTGGCCCTATGCCAAAAGAAATGCGTGATGATACCGCATTTATGGATAGAATACATGCTTTTGTTCCTGGTTGGGATTTCCCAAAACTTAATAAGACTTACTTTACAAATCACTTTGGTTTAGTTAGCGATTTTCTGGCAGAATGCTGGACACGCCTGAGGGATATTAATAGAGCTTCAACTGTTCTTCCTAGAGTTGATTATGGAGGTGCTTTAAGTGGTCGAGATACTACAGCGGTTAATAAAACATTAAATGGATTATTAAAATTAATGCAGCCTAATCCAGATGCTCCGATTTCAGACGAGTTGCTTGAATGGGCAATCAAAATCTCGTTAGAGTACCGCAGACGTGTAAAAGAACAACAAAAAAGAGTCGGTTCTGCAGAATTTAGAAATACTCATTTCAGTTACAGGATTGGTGAAGATGGTGTTGAAACCTTTGTGACTACCCCAGAGATTCATAGCGAAAACACCATCAGTGAAGATCCACTTCCACCAGGTCAAATTTGGGCTTTAAATGCCGGTGGACAGGAAGAAACCACAGGTCTTTATAAAATTGAGATTAATTCAAACCCAGGATCTGGTGTAAAAATTTTGAATA
>JAFMBQ010000507.1 GCA_017858365.1 Algoriphagus sp.
ATCCACCTTTAGAAAGATCTTTCCAATTATCAGGATCAGCCACATTAGGTATGGGATCACCATTGGCATATTTTGACGTCTTCAGATTTTCAGCCATCCAGTTTTGGTTACCAATTTTGACTACCTTATAATTTCTCCCTTCCACATCTCTGGCTATAGCAGTTTTGGTGAGTTCATTTTCTGCCAGATTGCTATATTTGGAAAAGGCATTATCAAACCCTTTTTTAATAGCACTTAGCCTTTCTTTCCTGGTTGGATACAAAGAATTTCCGTCAATAGGAACAATTGATTTATACATAACCCGCTGAGCATCTTCCAAGGAACCCCCCATCAGGTAAATGATAAAACCAGAAAACTCATCGGCTTCCAATTCCTTTTGTTTATTGGAGATATTCTGCGTTTGATTCATCAGATGAGATTGGTTATGGTGTCCCACCTCATGCGCCAGAATAGTTAATAATTCCCATTCGCTGGCAGAATACTTTGATTCGGCGCTAAAACTTTGGTTATCTATACTTTTAGTGGTAAAATTAAGATTTGTATTTTTAAGGAAATTAGGATTGTAAAGAATATAAGGCACCCCATTTTTAATCGTTGCGGCACAATTCTGTTCACTTTGGCAACTTTTAATTATAATCCTATTTTTCGTACCAATTTTTTCCAACATTTGCGTTATAAATCGCTCCAATTTCAAATCATCCGCTGAAGGTCTGGTATTACTGAAACAGTCCACATCCTCCTCATAAGTATTGCCGTAATAATTAGTTTTAGGGGTTTGTTGCCCATGTAAAATAGGCGGTGATAAACCTAAGAATAGTACAAAAACAGAATAGATGAAGCGGATTATTTTCATTTTAATAAAGAATTTAGATAACATTTCAAATTTAACAAAATAGGTTGTAAATGACTGATAATTATATCATTTATTTTGAAACATTAACATAAATGGACTAGCTCAGATTTTAACAAAATTAAATTTTCCCATACTTTTTGGTTAACCTAAAGTCAAAATTTACTCCTTAAATTACGGTTATTTTTATTTAACGTAGCCTTTTAATTATTTAACGTAAATAAACCTTAGTAAATCATAAAAATATAATACCTCCACTCAACCAACAAAATATTTCCCAGCAAAAAAAAATGGTGGTTATTGTATAACAAAAATTCTCCAATACTCAACTAAACTAGTTAGATTAAAAGGGTTTTTGTTATTTAAATCTTACCATTTAAAACAAATAAATGAGAAATTACTTTAACATAAAAAGAGAGATTTTATCTTTTGAGAACTTAATTAATCTTTAACACACCTAACGGAAAGCCCACATGACTTTTCCTCCATATCAAATAAAAAGAAAGTATCATCATTCCATAAACAATAGATTGTAGCTTGGTCTGACCCAACATAATTTTCATCTTCTGATGTCCAGAAAATAGCGTTTTCTCCCAAGTACACAAACTCAGATTCTTCATTTCGAATTCCTCCTGGCAATGCTGAAAATCCACTCGAATTAGTTGCTCCTTTATTGGGATTCTTCCAATAAGTTTTTGATTTCAGTTTACCTCCAGGTCTACTATCAAATCCCAAAGAATATGATTTTCTTTCATACTCAGAATGAGGTATATGCCATCCTTTAGGTGCAAGACCTCTTGGATCATTAACTGCATGCCAATTATACAACTTCCCATAAATTTCACCATTTTTTGGGTCATTATCATAGTAACACCAAGCCGGTTGTCCTTTATTACCTGCTTCTTCCCACTCTTCAGCAGATTCTATATGCGGTATCAAATCTCCATTCCTAAAGCAATCAACATCTAAATTTTTCTTCATCCAAATATCTTCCCCAATTATCACTATCAAATTTACATCTTCTATTTCACCATATTTATATTCTTCATCTTCCATATCCTCATATTCTTCATCAAGTGATGTTTTTGAATTAATATCCAGACACCGTACATAGCCTCCAAAGGATTGTGGGTAAAAAAGTATTGGAGTAACTTCACTTTTTCTATTTGATAGTTCAAAGTATATACCTGATTGAACTTTATTTTTATTGTTATCATCATCTTCATCATAATCATAATCATCATCTTCATCATCATCGTCATCTGGCTCTTGAACACAACAATACAAAGCACCTTCATTGAGGTTATAAAATTTACCTTCATCTGTTCGAAAACCGCCTGGTAGGGCTGAAAAACCACTTTTATTTATATCCCCATAATTTGGACTATTCCAATAGGTTTTTGATTTTAGTTTACCCCCAGCGTCATCATCTCCACCCAAAAAAATTATTAAATCAGTCCATTCTTCATAATCTGGAATATACCAACCTTCTGGAGCAAGAC
The DNA here is from genome assembly GCA_017858365.1 of Algoriphagus sp. Classification (GTDB taxonomy): domain Bacteria; phylum Bacteroidota; class Bacteroidia; order Cytophagales; family Cyclobacteriaceae; genus Algoriphagus. Next base: position 2,353 of record JAFMBQ010000507.1, read on the forward strand.
CTCTTGGATCATTGACAGCGTGTGAATTATATATTTTTCCATATATTTCACCATTTTGCGGATTATTATCATAGTAACTCCAAGCTGGTTGTCCATTTTTTCCCGCTTCCTCCCATTCTTCATCAGACTTAATGTGAGGAATTAAATCACCGTTTCTAAATCTTTCGACATTCAAATTTTTAGACATCCAAATCTGATTGCCAATCATTACCTCTGATTGTTTAATATCTTCTACATTCATTTCGTATTCATTATTACTGGAAATAGAATCTTTAAAGAAATCAAATAATTCACGCAATTCACCAAGATTAATTTGGAAGCTATCCTCTTCTTCTGGAAGTTCGTCATCTATAATCTGTTCATCAACCCAATCAATTTCCCCATTTATCAAGCATATAATTCTAGTAAATTTACCTTCGTATCCAATACCAAAAATAATAGGTCCTAATTCAACCTTTTTAGAAATAAAGTGAGCTAATTGAGCCATAATGAAAACTTCATATGGATTTGAGCATTCGGCATAACCTATCACATTTTCCCAATATTCTTTATCAGTCTTAATGGATGGAGTCAAACTTTCAAATTGGTCGTTTTTTATAAAGTTTTGATAAAGTTTCAATTGTTCAAAGAAAGGAGTATTCGAAAGTTTTTCTAATTCTGGCAGGTATTCGAGGATATTACTATTGGCAAAGTCATTCAAGATTTCCACAAACTGAGAAAAGCGATGGTTAAATGTTTTGTTACCGCCTTGAATTTTGATATTAAATAATGCATTTTGTGAATAAATCATAATTTAGAATTTTACATCATAGAAAATGAAAAACTAAATTATTCAAAATTTACGAAATCAAATATTCATTTTATGAAATTATATTAACATCATTTTGAAGGAGATTTTAATATAAAGAAACAAGAAGTAAGGAATATCTATATTGAATACAGGACTCATAACCGATTATCTTTTACATATTATTTCACCCAATAATACTTAAGATTTTTTTTCCTGAATAAAAAAAGCATTTTAAAGTTACTTGACTTTTTCCCATTGTTCTGCTACGATTAAATAAAAACCATGGGCTTTTCAAGAGATGCTAATTTTATAATCACCGTAG
>JAFMBQ010000047.1 GCA_017858365.1 Algoriphagus sp.
AGCCATTAAAATGGCTAGCTAGCTAATCGATCATGCCTACGGCATTTACCCTGGAAGTAGATCTCATCAGTCCCAGCGGGCATTGGCGTTAACTTAAGAATAGATTGTTCTGAGATCCTCCTGATAATTTGATCTTTTTTTTCTTTTTTCATAGGAACAATACTTAGCCATTGTGGTGCTTATTACACCCAGTTTATTTGGATCACTCTGTAATTCTCTGAGTATTCCTGTTATTTTCTCAGGATGCTTAATCAGGTAATGGGTCACTTTTAACAGACTCAGATCTTTGTTTAGATTAGCTTTAATTACTAATCTGCATGGAGTGTAAATAATTTGTGTACAGATAATTATCATAATAAACCTTGACCAGAGTATTACCCATAATTGAATTTTGGAGACATTATGCACTCTATCAAAAGCCATGTTGCTTTTCCAGGATTTGAATATGATTTCAATTCTCCATCTCAGTTTGTACAAGGCAAAAATCTTCTTTGGCTCTGCGGTTTCTTTCCCGATGGTTGTAAGGTAAATGAACCAGCCCTGAAGCTCTAGATAATCTGCTGAAGGTGTCATTTTAAGCTCCTTCCGGGCTTTTCTACGTCTACTTTCGGCAACTTCGTCGCTCGCTGGAAACGCGATCAGCCTCACTGCGCTTTTGACCTTGTTGTTCAATTTTATGACTATGTCCACACTGACTTTTTTTTAAGCAAAAGTAACAGGTCAATGGCCTTTTCATTTTCAGCATCAAGGAGTACCAGGTTGTACTTGTGTCTGTAAATACAATCGGCTCCATGGGTTATATGGCGCTGTATTTCATCGGCGATCAAATACCCACGATCCCTTAAAGTCAGATCTCCTTTTTTGAGAACAAGCTCAGGTGCAGCTTCAAGGTCGTTTTTACTGTAGGTATCCACTGAAAAGAACAGGAACTGTTCGGCTACCAAATCATAAACTCCCTGAATCCGTGCGTTACAGACTTTTGAATGACCGTTGGACACACCCGAAAACTCGCCAAACAATCGCTGAGGCAACCTGATAATGGTGCTGTCCTGAACTACAATTCTATCAAAAGTAAGTGGTTCGGCCTGGTGACCGTTAGGTGCGAACTTGCTCTGGATCACCAGCTCGAAAACCTTTTTGAGAAAGACCAGACATTGCTCGTTTATCTTTTTCCAGATGGAAACCTTACTGACCGATATACCAGTACCGGATTCAAGTTGTATCGCTAGATCATTATGACTGACAGTACCCTGTGAAGATTCTAGGCATAGGATGTAGAGTAAATCTATGGGATCAATAGCGCGCCTGCGTCTGATCAACTTGGATTCAAAGGCAATATCCAGAAGGGTCTCATGACTGATATTGAGCTGGTCAAAAAGGTTGAAAAAATCAATTTTGTCCAGTATATGATTAGGTTTCAATGGCATTATTGCTTAGCTTTATAATAGTAAATATCCTATTATTAAATCACGTAAAAAATGGGTTACAAAGTTAAAATTCAGAGAGTTGAACGCGGAAAAACTAGCTCCTATTATATCAATTTCCCGGCAGCATTGGCGGAGGCTTGCGACATAGAAAAAGCGGAAGAACTAGAATGGGAAATAGAGGATAGGAATACCTTTGTTTTGAAAAGAGTAATCAAAAAAGAATCATTCCTGAAAAAGAAAAAATAAGAACAAAGTGTCTAATAACTAGACCGATATGGCTTAAGTTAACGCCAATGCCCAGCGGGACGATTCATCTTGTTGCCAGAGGTTTTAACCTCTGGAATATCAAGATCTATATGAGCTAGCAAAGTCCCATAGGGACGGACAATACAACCAGCATCTTGCCCCTATCTGGGTGTAGTCAGATACTTTGTCTAGTTGTCTCTCCCCTGAGGCAGGGGAACATAAATAGGATCTAGGTAATTGATTACTAGACACAAAAAACGATATCGTGCCTACCTCTTCTGAGTAACTTGAAAGTACCGCATACTCCAAATACTCAGTCGCTAGTAAAAAAGTCCAGAGGCACCTGCCATACCTGTACTTTAGCAATTGCTTATTAAGCTATTGTAAGCAAAGGTAAGCAGCTGGCTATTTTTTTTATATTGACAAACGATTCTCAATAACTAGTCAATTACCTCTAAAATTCTACGATGAAAATTGCATTCAAAGGGATTATCCTTATGCTCCTGCTCACAGGAAATGTCTTAGCACAAGGGACTTATCAGTTTCAACCTCCTATTGAAAGTCGTGCTGTCGATCTCTTACACGAAAATCAACTCATTTTTAAGGATCTCAACAAAAACAAAAAACTAGACGGCTATGAAGATTGGCGCCAACCCGTTGACATACGCATAGCGAATTTACTAAGTCAAATGACGCTGGAAGAAAAAGTTGGGATGCTTTTAATCAACACACTTAACGCTGGCGAAAAAGGAAAAATGACTGATGGCGCAGTGGACTTTATTGAAAATCAGAAAATGACCCGATTCATTTTCAGAAACACTATTAAAGACAATCCCATAAACTCAGGACCTGGAAATGGTTTTGCCGGAACACAGATCACCCCTTTTGATGCCGCGCAATTCATCAATTCTGTTCAAGAGCTTTCTGAACACACCCGTCTGGGTATACCGGCTATGTTTAAATCAAACTCCCGAAATCATATGGACTATGATGCCCGGGCTGGAATTAACGTGGAGTCCGGATCGTTTTCATCCTGGCCAAAAGAAAGTGGACTGGCTGCAACCAGAGACCTGGAGCTTATTGCCGACTTCGCTAAAATAATGGCGGAAGAATGGAAGGCTATTGGCTTGCGCGGCATGTATGGATACATGGCCGACTTGGCTACCGAACCGCGATGGTATCGCGTCCATGAAACCTTTACGGAAGACAGTGAGCTGGCAGCTAATATCATCACAGTGCTCATAAAAAATCTACAAGGCGAGAAGTTGAATTCAAAAAGCATTGCCTTAACCATTAAACATTTTCCTGGTGGTGGGCCGCAGGAAGGTGGTGGAGATCCGCATTATGCATTTGGTAAAAATCAAGTTTATCCAGCTGGTAAATTCGATTACCACCTCGCTCCATTTAAAGCTGCTGTTGATGCAGGTGCTTCATCCATCATGGCCTACTATGGTATTCCGGTGGGTCAGCCTTATATGCCCAACACGGTTGGGATGGCTTTTTCAAAAGGGATCTTAACAGATTTATTACGTACTAAACTCGGATTTAGTGGCTATGTGAATTCTGATACCGGTATTATTGGCGACAAGGCCTGGGGATTAGAAGATAAGAGTGTTGAGGAACAAATTCTGATTGCGATAGACGCAGGTACTGATATCCTTTCCGGTTTTAATAACAACAAACAACTCTTAGACTTAGTAAAGTCCGGCAAACTTTCTGAAAGTCGAGTTAATCTTTCGGTCACGAGATTATTGAAAGAGCAATTTGAATTAGGCTTGTTCGAAAATCCATACGTTGACCCAAATCGTGCCGCGTATGTGGTAGGTAATCCGTCCTTTCAACGAAAGGCAGACCTCGCACAACGGAAATCAATTGTGCTGCTCCAAAACAAAATGACGCTTCCGCTAGCACAACCCAAAGAGCAGGACACGCTAAGAATCTTTACCATGGGGATGAATACTGCTATGTTTAAAGAGGGAGCATGGTCAAATTATAACGTCAAGTCAGGCGATTACAATAAAGCAAATGGTGAAACATTGCCAGCGATAAAGGAAGAAACTGATTTCGCCATTATCCGGATTCAGGTAACTACTGACGGAGGGAGCGAAAGAAGATTTGGAGGGGCCAGTCCTGATGAATTAAACTTTCTCTCATTTTCAGAAATGGCAAAATCAAACTCATGGAAGATTTCACCATCATTGGAGGACATTCAAACCATTATGGAAACAGTAGGTCCTGATAAAACAATTTTATCGATCGACTTCCGCCAACCTTATGTACTTGATGAAGCCAGTGGTGTACGCAATGCGGCAGGCATACTTGCTACGTTTGGAGTAAGCGATGTGGCCGTTATGGATATTATTATGGGGAAATTTAACCCAACCGGGAAATTGCCATTTGCCTTGGCTAAAACAAGCTCGGCAATTGTAAAACAAGATCCAGATGCGCCAGGCTATCCTGAGGAAGATACCTTATTCCCATTTGGATTTGGACTAACGTATAAGTAACACGGTGAATATGTTGAGGGATTAATTTCAAGTCCTTGGAACAAGATATTCCGTCTAGTAATAGTCAGCTCACTAGTCTGTCTCCACCACATGATCCTATGGCAACCTGAGGGAGAATTATGGGAGAAAATCTTTGCCCAGACAGGATAGACTAATTACCTGAGCCTAGTCCCTTCTTTATAGGGACTAGGCGCTAATATCCCTAAAAATTCGAGTTGAGGAAGATACGTCCATTCAATATTTCGAACCAACTACATCCCGACAGCTGCACGAAATGATAAAGAGAGATACGTGTAATTACTTCCAAGGACTAATGGACCCGCCTAGTCAGCACAATGATTTGACTACTTTAAATTGGGAGACATAAAAGACGGAAGACGTCCACAGCTAAAACCCCCTAGTCGCAAAAGATTTGATTAGAAAAAAAGCCCGTTAGCTGCCTTGGATAGATAACGGGGTTTCCTAAATTTAACTAGTTAAAGTATATCTCCAAGATCAGGGGGATATATAACCGCTAGTAATAATTATCAATTGTTATGAGACAACTAACTAACAAAAGCGATTTTTTTGTAAAATTTAATATTGATAGCGAAAAGTTTGACGGGACTTCGCTCAAATGGGAAGACTTGCAAAAAATATTTAAAGACTACTGCAAAGAAATTCCAAGACTTGAAGCCTCTGCAATTTATCTTTTCAACAGTCTAATGAAAACATCACATGTTCATTCTGCTCGCTATCGAGTAAAAGATGCTGAACATGTGGTAGAGAAAATAATTAGGAGAAGGATTACTGACCCTCAGCAAATAATTACAATTGATAACTATAAACATGAATTAACTGATCTGATTGGGCTCAGAGCACTACATTTATTTAAGGAAGATTGGCTTTCAATTCATAAGCTAATCACCTCAACATTGGACTTAAAAGAAAAACCAATAGCATATTATAGAGCTGGTGATTCTGTTGAATACAATAAAAGATTTGAAGAGAATGGATGTGAACTTAAAGAGCATCCTCATGGGTATAGGTCTGTTCATTACATTGTAGAGACTAAACTAGCTAAGAAAACATTTTTAGCACAAATTCAAGTCAGAACAATTTTTGAAGAAGCCTGGAGCGAGATGGATCATAAGATTAGATACCCCTATGATCAAGATAATCCTGTTTTTAGTCAATTTTTATTGCTCTTAAATCGTCTAGCTGGTAGTGCGGATGAAATGGGCACTTTTATTCAATATCTTAAAACCGAGTTGAAAAATAGGGATGACAATTACAAACGTTCAATTCTAGAAAAGGACAGCCTGATTAAGCAGTTGGAACAAAAAATCAAAGAATTAAAGCTAAAAGAGTCTGATCTAGAATTTCTTACGGAGGGATTATCTAAATTAAAATTTTCATCTAATATCTCATCTGAATCCAAATTACTGGAATTATCAGTCTTCGACTCGGTTCCAACTAGCCCCTTCGAATTACCAGACTTTTCATTTTTTAATCACAAAAGACCTAAAACAATTGGATTAACTGATTTATCCTTTTTAGAAAAGATTAAACCTAAAACAGTCGAAATGTTGAATGAACCCAGTGTTGGGGAAGTCCCCAACCCAAATACTTCAATGCAACAAAGTATAAAACCGATTAAAAAAGGCAAAAGACGATCGGAAAGTAATCCACCTCCTGATAAAAAATAACAAGTACTACGGTTTTGAAGAATCTATAGAGGTAACATTGGAATCAAGGTTGCACTTTTTGAAACCTTTAGGGCGTAGCAGGGCAAAGAATCACACGCAAGCCCGATCAGGGTGTAGTCAGATCGTTTTTGGGACTAAGCGTGTCTACACATGATACTATTACAAGCTGAATGAGAATTATTAAAGAAATTCTCGACCTTGGGGTCTTTGACCTATCCCCTACTTCCTTATGCTAATCCTACCAGATGCGGAAATCATTAAACATCTAGGCTACAAGAAACTGATCGAAGCGCTTCGTGAGGTTTTCCAGTCTGAGTACACCATGCCAGTACGGCACCATCATTTTTACAAAACGCCGGAGGGAGATGAGAACACCTTGATCTTGATGCCGGTTTGGAATAGCCAATACATGGGCATGAAGCAGGTAACTGTCGCACCAGCCAATGCCAAGGCTAATATGCCTTCTATTTTTGCGCAATATATTTTGAGTAATTCCAAAACAGGTGAACCCTTGGCAATGATGAATGCCACCGAGCTCACCGCCAGGAGAACTGCATGCACTTCCGCAATGGCCGCTTCATACCTATGCCGGGAAGATGCAGAAAATCTACTGATCGTAGGGGGAGGGAAAGTCGCTCAGCATTTAGCTCAGGCTCATTTGGCGGTAAGAAACTTTAAAAAAGTCAGTGTTTGGGTGCGAAATCCGGCAAAAATGGAGGAATTCGTAGCGAGTTTGACTAACCTGGGAATCCCTGCAGAAGCTGTAACTAATTTAGAAGAATCAGCCCGCCAGGCAGATCTCATTACTTGTGCCACGCTTTCTGAAACTCCAATTATCAAAGGAGCTTGGATAAAACCCGGAACGCACCTAGATCTGATTGGCTCCCATAAACCTAGCACCCGTGAAACCGACGATAATGCCATTCGCAAGAGCTCCATCTTTGTAGATTCACGTGCCGGTGCACTGCATGAAACAGGTGAACTTGCACTGCCTATCGCTGATGGGATCATCACAGAAAAAGATGTCAAAGCCGACATCGTGGAACTGATCAAAGGCATTCATCCTGGAAGAACCTCGAGCGAAGAAGTCACCCTTTTCAAATCTGCAGGCTTGGCTATTGAGGACCTTGCCGCAGCACTTCTGGTATATAAAAGCTATTCGCCCGTATCGGTTTAGAATAAGCCAAACTAATCCCATTTGGGAGTGCCAAGACCCATTGATCCATGCATGGCAACTATTCCTTCCTAATCAACTGCACCGCGTCCAATCGTATTCTTGCTTTTTTTATTAGGGATGTTAGGGTATTCCGCTCTTCTATTGCTGCCTGAATTTCGTCGGCCCGAATGTCCTTGTTCTTTTTTTGTAAGGCAGTAAGCCGATTGATTTCATGATCCAGCTTTTGGTTCATTCGCGCTAATCCCTTGCTTATTTCTAGCTCGCCTAGTTCCTCAGCGATTTCTGTGGCAGATGAAATCATATTGGGCAGCAGGGTATCTACAAATACTTCATTTTCCAGTAAGGGGTCTATTCTGCCGGGCACTACGATTTTGTTGAGCATGGCAACCGAATAGTTTTCTGTCACTTCTTTTCCCGTATGGTCAACTACAATTCTCAGCGGCGTATCAGCGAGGAAGCGATCTATATCAATACGTTGCTTGCCTGCTGTTTCAAGAACAAAAATCAATTCCAGTAATAGACCTGGACCGCCAGTTCCCCGAATCAATCCACAGCTCGCGCTTCCGATAGTTGAGCTGAGCACCTTATCGATGGCTCCAGTTGCCATGGGGTGATCCCAGGTAAGAAAGCTTACATCCTCTCTGCTCAGTGCTCGTTTCCGATCGAATGTCACCTGAACTCCCTCCTTCGGAACGGAAGGAAACACCTCAGCGCTATAGGAAGCGGGATGTAACAGGTACGTCCTGGACGCCAAGTCTTCCATCTCTATATCAAAATATCGGAAGACTTTAGTCAGGTAAGTTTCCAGCGCCGGATCATGATCTTCCGCCTGAATTTGCTCAATCAGTTTTTCTGCTACTTTCGGACGAAATGAATTCATCTCCAGCAACTTATCCCGTCCTTCAGCAAGATTTTTCTTCAATTCTTTTTGATATTCAGCAGTTTCTGCAATCAATACTTCCAATTCGGACTCGGTGGCTTCAACCGCTGGTGTCTTGGCAAGGTGAAGCAATCGCTGGCTGAATAATTTAGAGATAATATTTCCTCCTTCAAGATTGGTGCAAAAAGCATCTAAGCCTTCATGAAACCACCTGACAATGCGCTCTTGTGGGCTGCCAACCAGATAGGGAATGTAAATCGTAATATCCTCCTTCTGTCCTATTCGGTCAAGTCGGCCTATTCGCTGTTCCAGCAATTCGGGATGGAAGGGCATGTCAAATAGCACAAGATGATGGGCGAATTGAAAATTTCGACCCTCACTCCCTATTTCTGAGCAGAGGAGGATTTGAGCACCCTCCGACTCAGCAAACCATGCGGCATTCCGATCCCGCTGTACGAGGGTAAGATCTTCGTGAAAAACACTTGCTGTCAACTCAGGGAAATTACTTAAGGCCGATTCCAATGCCAGCACCTTTTCCTTGGAGCTGCATATCAAAAGTATCTTTGCAGAATCTAATTCCTCCATTTTCGCGACCAGCCACTCCACCCGCGGATCTTCATCAAACCAAAATTCCTGCTCAGGTTTTGTTTCTGAAGCATGTTCCATAGCTGAGGAAAACTCCTTCCGCATCCGATCAATCCATAGGTTCTGATCATCCCGCTCCTGAATAGGAATTAGCTGGGCGATCCGCTTGGGGAATCCCCTCATGGCCAATCGGGTATTTCGGAATAAAACTCTACCCGGACCATGCTGATCTAGCAAATCTTCAATTAGGTTGTGCTTGGTCAGTGCATCTTTATTGGCTAGTAAGGCGATTCTTTCTTTGGAGAAAATACCTTCTAACAGGCTTAATTCTTTCGCTTTTAAGTCCTTGCCTGTGGATAGTTTTTCCACGATCGCAGCAATGTCTTTAGTTCCTTCTGATTCGTTGATGAAATCATCGTAATTATTGTAGCGGTTGGGGTCAAGTAATCGCAGTCGTGCAAAATGACTTTCTACGCCCAATTGTTCCGGTGTGGCAGTAAGGAGAAGCAAGCCTTTGGCTACCTGACTCAATAATTCTACAATTCTATACTCCGGGCTTACCTCGTCCACAGACCATTCCAGGTGATGCGCTTCGTCTACCACCAACATGTCCCAGTTAGCGGAAATGGCTTGTCGGGTTCGCTTTTGTGAACCTGCCAGAAACTCAATGCTACAAATTACTAGCTGATCATCGAGAAAGGGATTTCCTTCGGGCGCACCTTTCTCAAGAGACCTACAACGTTCCTCATCGAAAATATTAAACCATAGGTTGAATTTTCGCAAGACCTCCACAAACCATTGGTGGATCAAGGATTCGGGGACAAGAATAAGAACTCTTGATATTCTCCCAGTCACCAACAAGCGATGGAGAATCAAACAGGCTTCAATGGTTTTTCCCAATCCAACCTGATCGGATAACAACACACGGGGAGCAAACCGCGAGCTCACCTCATGGGCGATATACAATTGATGGGGAATCAAATCTATTTTTCCCCCAACAAATCCATGTACGGGGGATATTCTTCTTTGATAATTGTGATCAAGCGTTTCCCTGCGCAGTGCAAACTTTTCAGGCGAATCAACATCCCCAGCAAACAGTCGATCATCCACCGTATGCGAAGTAGATACCTCACCAAGCTCGCCCTCGCTCAAACCTCTGCCGCTCCCAAAGTACACATACAGTCCACCTTCGAGTTTAACTTCTTCAATCAACATCGCTTGTCCTTGCTGGTCTACGATGGTATGTCCTGGTTTAAAAATAGTTCGAAGCAAAGGAGCACTTTCTATGGAATATAGCCTCACTTCTTCTGATACCGGAAAGGATATCCGCACCTTTCCTTTGCCGACTTCAGTCACTATGCCTACTCCGAGTTCAGGTTCTCCGGAACTGGTATATCGTTGGTTTAGAGAAAATTCTCCCATGTACTATGGTTCTTGTTTAGATGATTAAACTAATTCCCAACCAATCAGCTGTTTCTTTTGGAGTAAAAGAGTTGATCAAATTATTGATCGATCCTATCCAAACGAGATGCGCTTAATTAATTGCTAATAAGAGTCTTGTATATGAAATCGAGCATTCCGAGAACGTCACACACTGGGATGTCTAGATGGCTATCGGGACAGAAATGCGAGATTCCATGTGGCCTTAAAAGACAAATTATAAACACGTGAAAAACAGCAGATTTGTGTTGATCATTTTTTAGTTGGGAACAAAGATAGCAGAAATGAGCCAAGCTATTGGTGTGGCTTACCTGCTTTCGCAACCTTTGAGACCCAGTCGGGAACTATCTTCTTGTTGTCATCAGCAGGGCTCAGATCTAGAGCAGGGAAATAAAAAAATCCTACTCCCTGTCAGTGGGTAAATCAAGCCTTTCGCTTCCGTCTAAGCTTACTTTTGTGCAAAAAAACAGGTATGCCTCTCTTAGTGATTTATGGTAAAATCACCATCTTCGCTAAGCGCAGAAACTTTATGCTATAGCTCAGCACTAATACGTATTTAAAAATGATCGTTCGAAAAATCAAAACATTGGCTCGCTCACTCGTTAGAGTATTAAGTAAAAATCAAGATAAATTCTTAAAGGAAGTCTCTGGTGTTGTTCATGTAGGTGCAAACCTTGGACAAGAACGGGAGCTTTACAGCAAACATGGCCTAAGTGTAGTCTGGATTGAACCAATACCAGAAATCTTCAATCAACTCAAGGCCAATCTTCAAGGGTATAAGAACCAGCTTGCATATCAAGCACTTGTTACAGACGTAGAAGATAAAGAATACGAGTTCCACGTAGCAAACAATTCTGGGGCATCATCCTCCATCTTAGAGTTAAAGGAACACAAAGATATTTGGCCTGAAGTCAACTTCACTAAAACCATCTCTCTCAGAAGCATTACTTTGGTCTCCTTGTTTGAGAAAGAGAAAATAGATGGCAGTAAATATCAAGCGTTGATTATGGACACGCAGGGGTCCGAATTGCTTGTCTTGCGAGGAAGTCTTCCAATCCTAAATAAATTTAAGTTCATCAAGGTCGAGGTACCTGACTTTGAGTCTTATGAAGGATGCTGCCAACTTTCAGACATCAACAAGTTTATGATTGAGCAGGGATACAAAGAATTCTCTCGCAACAAGTTCGCCAGCCGAGCAGAAGGGGGAAATTATTTTGATATTGTATACAAAAAACAAGTTTAACTGCACGATAATTCCGATGCGCTCCATTGACTTGGCTGAGCTTGAAACTGAGTGATTCCTAATCTTGAGTCATGGGTAAAGCTATTTTTGAGGATGGCTTTGGCATTTTCGAACGGTTAACACAGGTGTTAGTAAATGATGCTTTTGTCTTGAGAAAAGTGGAGACCATTTTTAACTATCTTTCCCGAAAATTCTGTTTATGGGAAGTCTAAGAAGTAGTAGATCGAAAAGATTGTTGCTTCCCCTGTCCATGTCTCACAGACCCGATCAATCTACTTTTTAATAGTCTTTGAGGGCAAAGCCTAGGCTAGAGACCGACCACAAACTGGTGACAATAATCAAGTTTTACGTAACAAGAAAAAAGTCTAAAAAAATGAAGAAAGATATTTTCGCGAGATTAAGTAGTGGGGAATCTGTCCCATATACAGATCCTGAATATTGGAAAATTCATAAAGTGGTAGAACAAACCAAAAAATTATCGGTCAAATTAAATAACGATGATGATTCAGAGGAAATAAGACAATTGTAAGGTGAAATTATTGGCAGTCCTATAGATGAAAGCACCATAGTTTTCACCCCATTTTATACGAATTATGGGAAGAATATAAGGCTAGGGAAAAATGTTTTCATTAACCATGCTTGTTCATTTTTAGACTTAGGGGGCATTACAATTGAAGACAATGTAATGATTGCACCCAAAGTTAACTTATCCTCTGAAAGCCATCCCATTTCAATAGAAAGTAGAAAAACTCTAACTGCAGGGCATATTCACATCAAGCAAAACGTTTGGATTGGTGCAAATGCAACAATTCTTCCAAGTGTTAAAATTGGGGAAAATTCCGTGGTAGCAGCAGGCTCAGTAGTTTCAAAAGATGTTCCGGATAATTGCGTTGTTGGAGGTATTCCAGCCAAAATAATAAAAACAATTACTTAAAAAAGAAATCAATCTTCGCCGCTATCGCCTTCGTGTTTTAAAGGAAAGATTTATATAGATTTTGAAAAGAAAAAATACAGAAGTGAGGCAAAAAGTTATTTGTTTAAATTGGGTAGCGAAGCGCAAGTTTGAAAGCCTAAAAATGGGTTAGAGCATGCGCACGGAAGTACAAACTATAAATATAATGGTGACTTTTGTGACAAACAAAGACTTTCAAAAAGTGGAACTTTGCAAGTTGCTTTAAGAAAATGGCAGGGACAGAAAACATTAAACTCGGACTTAAAGAAAATTGGAAACAGTTTACCCTTTTGGTTATTGTAAATGCCTTTGTAGGAGGTATGATAGGCATGGAACGGACTATTTTCCCACAGTTTGCCGAGTTAGAATTTGGGGTTTCATCTAAGACCGCCATACTTTCATTTATTACCGCATTTGGACTGACAAAGGCTTTAGCCAACTACTACACCGGAAGACTTTCTAACAAATTTGGCCGTAAGAATTTGTTGTTGCTAGGTTGGTTGATAGCGATACCAATTCCATTTATACTGATTTATGCCCCGAGCTGGAATTGGGTGATTTTTGCCAATGTGCTTTTAGGATTTAGCCAGGGTTTAACTTGGAGTAGCACCGTAGTTATGAAAATTGACTTAGTCGGCGAAAAAGACCGAGGTTTTGCAATGGGCTTGAACGAGTTTTCAGGTTACTTTTCAGTTGGAGTTGTCGCTTTTCTAACGGGTTTTGTAGCCAACAAATACGGCATCACCCCCTATCCGTTTTATATTGGAATATTCATTTCCATCATAGGTTTTATTTTGAGCGCATTATGGGTAAAGGACACACGGGTTTTTGTTCATGAGGAAAGTATAAATGATAACACCGCTCAGTTGGACAATGTATTTTTAGAGACAACTTTCAAAAACAAAACACTAAGCTCCGTCACACAAGCTGGACTTATCAACAATCTCAATGATGGAATGATGTGGGGTCTGCTTCCCATAGTTCTTCTATCACTTAACTACAACAACGAAAATATTGGGATCATCACAGCTATTTATCCCGCAGTTTGGGGAATTGGCCAACTTTTTACTGGTAAAATGTCAGACATTTACCCTAAAAAAACAATGCTTTTTTGGGGTATGCTTTTGCAAGGTGTCGCAATTTTATTTCTCCCTTTTAGTAGTAGTTTTTGGGCATTAGCTTCCATATCAGCAATCCTGGGATTAGGAACCGCCTTGGTTTACCCTACATTTCTATCCACTATAGCTCAGGCAACAAGTCCAAAACAACGGGCAGAAAGTATTGGGACATTCAGACTGTGGAGAGATTTAGGTTATGCTTTTGGTGCAGTAATATCAGGCGTAACCGCCGACTTATTCGGTATTGAATATGCGATTTTCCTTATTGGCGGATTAACAATTACCTCTTCCTTCATCATTAAATTCCGAATGCCTGAGCGACTAAAAATAGCCAAGGAATGTATTGAAGTAGATGAAGTAAAACTAGCGCTCCAAGCAAATAAAAAAATCCGAATCATTGACGTAAGAAGCAAAGAAGAATACGATCAAGCACATATTCCGAATGCGCTAAACATTTCTCTTCAAGAATTACAAGCTAGCGTTTCGGGACTTGATAAAGAGTTTCAATTTGTAACCACTTGTGGGAAAGGCGGTGGACGTTCAAAAGACGGAGCAAAACTTTTAAAAGAGTTTGGACTTAATGCCATTTGGCTTTGTGGTGGTTCAAATAAATGGTTAAGTATAAGCGGATAATATAATCACCAGTATCTAACGATTTATACGCAATAATTACTTCCTATCATCAGCAGATAAGCATTACCATACGAGTTGTGTTATCTACCAAAAACCAATCTTGAAAACCTTATTTTTCCCTATCTTATTAAAACCAAAAACCAGCGCCAATTTTAATCAGCGCTGGTTTTATTGTTGCTCTAATCTTCCGCTTTGGCAAGCTTAGAAGAATGAGTTTAGAGTTTGGGTAGCTATTACTTAAATCTCAAATTGTGCGTTACGGCTAGACCGATGCTTTGTACAGCTATGCTTGGATCAGCTCGAAATACCTGATTGTAGAAAGCAAAGACATTCCAGTCGTAATTGTGATAGCCCAAATGAGGACGAATATAAGCGCCGCCTTCGTTTTGATTGAAATCAGTAAAGAAGGTGTACCCTACATCAGTTCCTACAAAAAAGCCGGTAGGCTGGGGATAGTAGCGAAACATCAAGCCAAGTGGAATCGCACCAAAGCCTTTCTCCGAACCGTCCAATGAGGCATTGTCTTTATTGTAATATTTGGTATAACCTGTGGTTATGCCCAGCCCATAATTGTCAGTTCGCATAAACTGAGCTGCAGCTTCTACTCCAAAAGCAAGCTTAGAGTAATCACTCAAATCCCCTACAGGTACACCCAAGTTCAGTCCTAGCTTTAACCAGGAATTTTTCTGGCTGATCTCATCCAGTTCTCGTGTTTGCTGTGCATTTGAGGTCAAGGTAATCAGCCCGACAAAAAGAATTAGAAATAGTTTTTTCATTGGTATTTAGTTTATTTAAAAAACTATTGCAAAACAAATGCCTTGATTTGACACCTTCTAAAAACAGATTTCTCCCTCTTGTTTCTATCTGGTAAACTGCACTTTAAAAAAAGTTGCGCAGGTTTTAAGACACTCTAAAATCGATTCCCATTTTTACAGTTTTCACTCCCTGACTTGACTTAGGGAAAAATTTCCCCCTTATTTTTATTTGATTTAGTATTACTTTTTAATTAGGCACTTTTCGTCTTCTGGAATTATTTGGATTTTCGAGTTTTCCATCTTTTAAGAGATTTATGTCCGTACCCATACAAAAGGGTTTGATCTAGTTATTTGGACAAAATATATTTCTAGAATTGATCAAAGAGTCAGTCAAATTTGATCAAGGATTATCGGCTTAGAGGACAATTTCCAGTTGGCATAGCTGATACTGACGCTTAGTCCGAAGATTTTTTTTAACAAATAACCACTGAAACCCTCGCTGAACATTGGCTGTTAACTTCTTTCGGAAGAAAAGCGCATTGGGATTAATCAAGGATTATATTTCAAATTTTCTGAAACTAATGACAATCAAATTCTATCGGAGCATAGATGATATTCTCTAAATTAAACTTTGGTTAAAGATTTCAAAAGGTAAATTAGCAAGTTTTGAAATCCAACATGATGCTTTCGGTGCGAGAGAAAATATCATGTTTCCAATTATAAAGAGGCCAGTATTTACACTACAGAAAAACATTTTTTTTCACTCTTACCTTTTCAATTTAAAAAGCTTTGAAACTTATGAACCAAAGAAATAGCATTTTTATTGCGACTAGTTTGGATGGCTATATAGCTGATTCCCAAAGCGGGATAGATTGGTTGCATTCTATTCCCAATCCTAAGCAGATTGATATGGGATATATTGATTTCATGTCTCGGATCGATGCATTGGTTATGGGAAAGAACACTTTTGAGACAGTCTGTGGCTTTGATATGGACTGGCCATATGAAATACCCATGACGAGTGGCCGACACACAGGGGGATGATTATATCCCCG
>JAFMBQ010000508.1 GCA_017858365.1 Algoriphagus sp.
TAAAGAATCAATTCCTTTTCGATTGCGTCACCTTTACCTGCTATAAAAGCGCTCAAATAAGCTTTTATTAAATCGTCAAGACTGTTAGAATGACTTCCAAGAACTATTTGGAGTAAAGTTTGGGTTAATTGTGCTTCATTTTCACGGTCTTCTAACTTCGATAAAAAACGAGCTGTTCTTTCTTTATTCTTAAAAAATAAAGAATGTGTATTAATCCAATTTTTAAAATGGCTGGGTAATTCTAATTCTTGAAGAGCTAAAGTTTCTTGATCTGTTTGAAACAATACATTCCCGAGTTCGATGTCTAGCAACCAATTATCTTCTTGTTGAGGTCGTTCATAATTTCCATAAAGTAAGAATAGAGTTGTTGGCTCTTTACATAAAATTCTATATTTTAAAGCAAATTCATTATTTTCAATGGAACATTTAACAACTCCTAATAGATTCAATTCTTCATATTCTTGCTTGAAATCTCCAGTGGAATCATACCAAAAAACGATTCTATGTTTTTCAAATAAGCGTTTTAAGCCATCTTCTATTTTGCTCATCTTATTTGTGTTGTGTCAATCCAGTCAAATTCTAAAACTTTCTTTTTGGTTTTTTTATCGTTCAAACCATCTATTTGAGCTATGGCTGATCCAAACTTATTATAATTTACTAACACCCCATCATCAAGATCAATGGCAATTCGTTCCCCCGCTAATGGATAAAGTATATCTGCTTCATACTGCCGACATTCCGCCAATATTAAATCGAGTTTATCCATTTCCTTTCTTGCTTTATTTTGTTCAACTGATGAACCGTTAAGTAAATTATGTTCCTGCTGATTGCGGTACACTTGTATTTTACCCATAAACTCACGTAAATACCCATTGAGAATTGAACTCAAAGTATCGGGTGTATAACGATGCATATAAATCAAAACATTAAAAGAACCTTTTGGAGAAGAGAACATCCAGTAGATTGGGCGTTTCTTGTAACGCTTGATGTGATCTTTATAAAAGTCTTTAACAAAATACTTGCGAATATCTTTACCCAAGCACTCCTCCACGAAAGCTAAGTTCTTCTGAAACTCTTTTTCCCCAAAGCTGGCTTTAAGGAAGCTGTGAAAACGAGCAACAATATCATCTTCGAACCATTCGTCATCTAATACTGGAATCACATTATCTTCATCAGGAATGAAGCTGAGTTCCTCTTTGTTTTTTGCAACCTTGATTAAGTACTCCTTTAATGTCTCACCTAGGTTTGCTAGTATTAATCCTTCTTTGTCCAAAGAGTAACGACCAAACATGCAGCCAACTGCATAACTCATAAACTGAGCAAACACCTCATCTGCATGAAAAACTAATTCCCCATTTTCAATGCTGGTTTCTTCTTTCAAAATAGTGATTTCCTCCAACGGAACATCAGGAGTTAACTCTTCTTGTA
Organism: Algoriphagus sp.; assembly: GCA_017858365.1. Taxonomy (GTDB): domain Bacteria; phylum Bacteroidota; class Bacteroidia; order Cytophagales; family Cyclobacteriaceae; genus Algoriphagus. The sequence continues at coordinate 1,429 of JAFMBQ010000508.1, forward strand.
AACCATAAATTTCGATAAACTGCTTGTTGAGTTCCTCTTCGTGTTTGTGAAGTTGAAAGAATTTGTTATGCCAATATTGCTTATATTGTTCGTAAGACTCATCTGCAGAAAGAGTAGTATGTTTTAATATTTCATTTTGAAGAAAATTCCAAGATGTTTCTTTAGAGTTCCATTCAGACTTTGAAACTTCAACATTCTTTTCAACAAAATAATTAATGGAGTTATCTGAATCTATAATTATTGGTAATTTAGCAATATTACCTTTCTCAAAGTTTATCGTTTCTGATAAACAACTTAAAAATATTGGACATGCTTTAGAATTGAGAAAACCTAATATTGTAAAGTTTGGAACAGTAGTTTCAAAAACTATTTTCATGCCAGCATCACTAAAGATACTACCTGTTTCACTATATCTCACAGAGAAATCTCCTGAGGTAATCTTACCCCAGGTCAATCCGTTCTTAAAATAAAGATTTTCAGATGGACATTTATTTCCAATCTTTTTTAACTCCGAATAACTTTTTAAATCAAAAGCGGCAACAGATAGATTCAAACCAAACCACTTTTTAAAACCACCGCCCTTATCTATCGGGAACCATTTCTTATTACTTTGCCAAGCTTCACTTTTTGAAGAGAATCCAAAGCCACTTTTCTGACTTTCAACTTCATACCAATAACGAATAAAACGATTGTTATCACCCGTTGCCATTCCTTGTCTTAAAACATAATCTTTCTCGAATTTTTTTCCGATTGAAAAAGATGTTATTGCAGTATCTGATAGCCAATACGCACCAATTGAAAAGCCAGGAACCTTTTTAAAATTATTTTGGTTTACACGATAGAACCATCCACACTCAGGATTATTAATCGCTTCAAGAGTTTTTATACTTTGAATTGATGGGCCTTGGAAATTACTTAATCTTATAAAATCACTGGTTGAGTTCTCGATTTTTAAATTACGAATTGTAAATGTACATATTGGCACTGTTGCACCATCAAATCCTGAATATTCAAGTTGGATTAGATTGCTAATAAGATGTTTATCAATGATTTCTCTTCGTAATTCTTCAAAACTTGAAATAAACATCCATACAAATGGAGTCATAAATCCAGTTAAACCATCTTCGTTGCATAACTCTAAAGATCTCAGAACAAAAGTAGCGAATAAATCAGTTTTAGTTTTTGGATAGTTGGCTTCAACATACTGTTTTAAACTACCCTCCATTCTGGAAGAATTAATGTAGGGTGGGTTAGTTACAACTACATCATATCGCTGCCCAAGTAAATTATAGAGGTTTTTAAGCTCTTGTTGTTGTCCTCCAAATAATGACTCACTATCTACTTTGATTTTGTCCACCTCATTTGGTTCAACTTTTATTAATGAACCAAGAGCAGTTGCATTTTTAAATTTCGGATCAGATTCAAAATCTTGGTAGAAATAGATGTTGGGTTGAATTTTCTTTGACTCAATTGCTCTGAAAAACCTACGGTTTTTTTGCCTTCCCTTCATCATAAGTACAAATCCAGCTATCTGAGCCGCTCTCGGATCTATATCCACTCCAAAAAGGTTTTTGGTAATAATTAACTCAGCAATTTCAGATGGGTTATAACCCTCTTCTTCATATATTTTGTAAAAAACATCAAAGGCATAGGAAAGTATATGCCCAGATCCTGTACATGGCTCAAAGAACTTAATCTGTTCAATCGTTTTCTTTTCACGGGGCTTTAATTGCTCTAAATACGCTGGCTTAATGTAAAAATCAAGAGTTTTTGTTACTTGTGTTAATGGATTTATCTCAGACCATAATTGCCCCAGAGTGTTATCCACCATGTATTGAACAATCCATTTAGGTGTGAATAGCTGTGAAGCTGGGGCCAGTTCATCTTTATTGTATACTTTCTTTGAACTTATAAGCTCTTCATTTTTCTCAGAAATATAAAACTGGTAAAGCCAGCCAATAATCTCCACCTCAACACAATCGGAATCAGCCATGCCTTCAACAATTTCTTTAACTACGCTAAAAGGGGA
>JAFMBQ010000509.1 GCA_017858365.1 Algoriphagus sp.
CATCCAATCACATTAGGATCAAATTGACTTCCTAAGATAAAGTTTAAAGGGGTTTTTAATTGGGATTTTATCTTCTTTTCCTAGAATTTGCTCTGCTATAGATCTTCCCATATGACTAAAATCTGTCGAGATTGTGGTTATTCCATCTGCCAAAATCTCCTTTAGTGGAGTTTCATTATAAGAGATTACCCCTACATCCTGACCGAGTTTTAGGTTTTGCTCCCTAGATTTCTTCACAATGTTTGCAAGGTCCGTTTCCGCCAACACGATAAATGAATCGCCCTTGTACAAAGGTTCATCATCAATTCCGTCTAGAATCAGATTATTGAAATTGTGGAAGTAGCAGAACCTTTTGAATCCATCTATAATCTCCCAAGGGTATAACTCGCCTTTAGGGAATACCAAAATCAAGCGCTCATATTTTCGTAAATGCGTAATCCCTGACTCCAAAGCCTCCAGGATATCTCTCGCAAAATCCTGATACACTCCTGGGAATTCATTCTCATGATCTTTTACGTCCCGGTCGATGATCAATAATTTATCCGAAGGGATTTTTTTGATGAGTTCATAGGCAGTTTCAGGACGTGAGTTGTCATCATAAAAATGAGGAGCAACCACATAGAAATGATATTCTCCAAGATTCCGTTGTAAGAGACTTTCGAATAAAGTCCGATTGTAATGGTGAATCTGAAGATCAACAGTGGCTTGGTCACCAAGTGTCTCTACGATAGAGTAGTAGATAATTTTTTTATAAGAACTTAGCTTGTTAAAGAGTAAGAGGACTTTGATCTTATTCTCCATGTTGGTGGAATTCACATAGAATCCTTTGCCACGTACTGAAGTAATAATTCCCCGATCTCGAAGTTCATTGTAAGCTTTCTCCACGGTATCTCTTGAGAGAAGGAAATCAAAACTTGTTTCATTGATCGATGGAATTCGATCTCCAATTTTTAATTTCCCTCTTTCAATATCGTCCAAGATCAAGTTGACCACCTGCATGTATTTAGGCGTTCGTGATTCGGTGTGGATTTTTTCAGATTTATCAAGTAACATAGGCTGGGTGGGTTTATTTTAGGTCACTTTTAAGGTTATCTTGGAAATGCTGCGGCAAGTCCGCCATCGACATTGAGCATGTTTCCGGTACTTTTTGATAGCATTCCGCTCACAAATACAAAAGCAGCGTCAGCGATATCTGAGGTTTTTACGCTTTCTTTTAGCAAAGTTCGATTTGCGTAATATTGAGGTAGATCTTTCAATTCCACCCCGTAGGCCTTGGCACGATTTTCCGCCCAGCCACCTTCCCAGATGTTTGAGTTTTCAATCACTGCATCAGGATTGATGACATTCACCTTTATTTTATCTTCTGCTAGCTCTGCTGCCATAAGTCTTGACATGTGGAGTTGTGCTGCTTTTGCTGTTCCATAAGCTACGTTTTTTGGACCGGCTACCAAAGCATTTTTGCTGACAATATTCACAATAGCTCCTCCTAGACCTTGTTCTTTCATGATCTTTACACCTGCTTTCGAAACATGATATTGACCCATCACTAGAATGTCATTGAGTCTCGACCAATCCTGATCGCTGTGATCTTCGAAACTTCTGCTGATAGAAATACCCGCATTATTTACGATGATATCCACTCCTCCAAATCTGAGACAAGTAGCTTCAATGGCTTTTTCTAAACTTTCAGCATCCGTTACATCCAGTAATACTCCCAGAAATGCGTCCTTTCCATACTTACTTTGAAATTCTGCTTCAGCCTCTTTCAGCCTTTTCCCATCGATGTCAGTAACTACTACACAGGCACCTTCTTGCACATACTTTTCAGCGATAGCTTTACCGATTCCCCCAGCACTTCCAGTGACCAAGGCAATCTTTCGTGAAAGTGGTTGCTCTTTTGGCATGCGTTGCAATTTGGCCTCCTCGAGAAGCCAATATTCAATATCGAAAGCCTCCTGAAGTGGCAAGGAGACATATTCGGAAACCGCCTCTGCACCACGCATCACGTTGATCGCATTGATGTAAAATTCACTAGCTACCCGGCTTGTCTGCTTATTTTTTGCGTAGCTAAACATTCCAACGCCTGGCCAGATAATCACGACAGGGTTAGGGTCTCGCATTGCCGGACTATTCGATCGCTTATGCTTCTCATAATAATCCGCATACATTTCGCGATAAGCTTTAAAAGCATTTGCGATTTGATCTTTGATTGCTCTCGGATCAGTTAGATCTTGGTCTGAAGGGAGATCTAAAACCAAAGGGGAAATCTTGGTCCTAAGAAAATGGTCAGGACAACTGGTACCCATTGGGGCTAATTTTGAAAGGTCATGACTGTTGATGAATTCCAAAACTTCCGGAGCATCTGTATAGGTTCCGACCATCAAGCTTTCTGAAGAAGCCAGACCCCTCAAAAGTGGGGCAAGTTTGGCTGCTTGTGATTTCCGTGCTTCAGGTTCGAGTGATTTTACTTTTGCTCCACCAAAAACAGGGCGTTTTTTACCATAATTTTCAGCTAAATACTCAGAAGCCATTTCGATTACTTCGAGGCTATTCATGTAGCATTCATACGCAGTATCTCCCCAGGTGAAAAGACCGTGACCTCCAAGCATAATACCTCGGATCCCAGGATTATCATCTAGCGATTGCTTGAGCTGAAGTCCGAGGTCGAAGCCAGGTCGCTGCCATGGAACCCATGAGATTTGACCTTTCCAAAGTTCTTGGGTGATTCGCTCGCCGTCTTTGGAAGCAGCGATAGCAATTGCCGCATCTGGATGTAAGTGGTCAATATGTTTAAATGGTAGAAACGCATGAAGAGGCGTATCAATTGATGGTGCTTTAGAAGCTAGGTCATATATACAATGGTTGAAAAGCTCCACCATTTCGTCTTCAAATTGGAGCCCGCGATAGATACCCTTTAGCGACCTCAACTTATCTACATAAAGCCCCGCAAGCCCGGATTTCTTTAAGGTTCCTATATCTCCTCCAGAACCTTTCACCCACATGATTTCTACTTCTGCTTTGGTTAATGGGTCTTTTTCAAAAGTCTTACAACTTGTATTTCCACCACCATAATTCGTGATTCTCAGGTCAGCCCCAAGAATGTTGGATCTATAGATCAATAGGTCTACCTCATTGCCTTCAAGTTTTGATGCTTTCTCTGCATCCCAGAGGTAACTTACGTGCTTGAAATTTTTTATCTCTTGGTTCATTGGATTTAATAGATTTTCTTACCCTCAATTTGTTAGAATTGGCATCTAATTGCATCCTGTGCTGTCTTGAGCACTGAAATTTTAAATTGCCAATTTGAGAACTATACTATATAGGTGTTTAATAAATCTTACTTGATAGAATTAACCAGTCTTCGAAAAGATTTTTAATTAGTTATCAAGTAAACATCTGGCTCTAGGTGGAATATAGTGGGTAGTCGAATTTGAGTTTACCCGCGATGAAGT
>JAFMBQ010000510.1 GCA_017858365.1 Algoriphagus sp.
AATGCATGGCTTCATCTAAAAGAAACAATTGAAATAGAAATCAATTCGGTTACAGATAATCCGATCGTTATTTCTGAAGATCATACCATTTCTGGGGGAAACTTCCATGGTCAACCAATCGCTTTGCCTCTCGATTATGCCTGCTTGGCAGCCTCGGAAATTGGAAACATTTCAGATCGGAGAATTTACCTTTCGATCGAAGGAGATACACCTGGCGTTCCAAAATTGCTTTTGAAAGAAACAGGCTTGAATTCAGGCTTGATGATTCCACAATACACCACTGCTGCTTTAGCTTCAGAAAATAAGGGACTTTGTTTTCCTTCATCCGCTGACAGCATTCCAACCTCACTTGGACAAGAAGATCATGTTAGTATGGGAAGTATTGGAGCAAGAAAAGCGCTTCAAGTCATTGGGAATGTTGAGAAAATCTTGGGAATTGAATTATTTTACGCTGCTCAAGCGATGGATTTCCATGCTCCAATGAAGTCGGGGAAAATTCTGACTGCAATCTATGATCGGGTTCGAAGTAAAATAGAGCCAGTTACAGTGGACCGAGTGATGACTGAGGATATTGAAGCCGCCATTTCTATGGTACAAAGTGGAGAATTACTAGTATTAGCTGAAAAAGTCGCTTCTGAAGAAAACTTGGACTTGAGTACGCAATGGAGTCCATTATTTGAGTATTAACCTAAGCCTATGAAAATCATCAAACTAATTGGCCCACTTCGACAGTTGCTCACGCTGGGAGAACTTCCTGCCAAAGGCGCACTGAAAGATCAGCAACTCCAGGTAATCGAGAATGCCGGAATTATGATCCAAAATGATCGAATTTTTGCAGTCGGAGAATATAACACCCTTTTAAAAATTCACAAGGATCAGAAAATCAAGAAAATTCAAATCAATGAGCCAATGGTAGCCTTGCCAAGCTGGATTGATTGCCATACACATTGCTGTTTTGCTGGTAGTAGAGCCCAAGATTTTGCCATGCGGAATTCCGGGAAATCTTATTTAGAAATCGCCCAAGCCGGAGGAGGAATATGGGATACAGTAAAAGCTACTCGTGCTACATCGATAGCTGAGTTAAAAAAACTGACTGAGGCTCGTGTCGCTCGCCACCTCAGATCAGGAGTGACGACTATCGAAGTGAAAAGTGGCTATGGGTTGATACCAAGTCAGGAGCTTAAAATGCTCAGCGCCATCCAAATGCTAAAAACTCCTGCTGATCTTATTCCAACTTGTTTGGCGGCTCACACCCTGCCAAAAGACTTTGAAGGATCTAAAGAGGCCTATTTGTCTGATATCCAAGCAAATCTTTTTCCCATGCTTAAAGCTCATAAACTGAGCAATCGCATTGATGCATTTGTAGAAAAAAGTGCATTCACAGTAGAAGAAATTACTCCGTACCTCCAAGCCGCAAAAGCTCAGGGTTTTGACATCACCATTCATGCGGATCAATTCAGCACCGGAGGATCGGAACTTGCAGTAAAGCTGGGAGCCAAATCTGCTGATCACTTAGAAGTATCGGGGGATCGCGAAATCAAACTTCTTTCTAATTCTGATGTCGTCGCTGTGGCTCTACCGGGCGCATCCTTAGGAATTGGTTGCAATTTCACCCCAGCCCGAAAAATTCTCGATGCAGGTGGCTCACTTGCAATAGCCAGCGATTGGAACCCAGGTTCTGCCCCGATGGGAAACTTAATAGCCCAAGCATCAATTTTGGCAACATTTGAAAAACTCAGTACCGCCGAAGTATTTGCTGGACTTACATTCAGAGCTGCAGCTGCCTTGGGACTTTCGGATCGAGGAACTTTGGCAACAGGAATGCTTGCTGATTTCAACTTGTACCCGATCGCAGATTATCAGGAAATTCTTTACCATCAAGGCCAGCTCGCTCCAGCACAGGTGTGGAAGAAAGGAAATAAGACGTAAGATTTTAGATATAAGATAGAAGATTCAAGAGCCTAGATTCAAGAGCCAAAGTGAAAGTATTCGGATTTCAAGATGGAGGTTCAATACGATCGGGTAAATCGTTAATCAAAAAACGTAACCATCAATTTAGACCTAAGGCTTAGAATTTTGAAAGGAACCAGTTTGAATATAAAGCAGTGATTGAAGTTCATTTTAATCTCGTAAATCGTAAATCCATGTTTTTCCAAGAGCAACTAACCCAAGGTATTCCTTCTTCTCTTCCTGCCAAAAAAAAGCGTGACAGTTCACTTAGTCACGCCCCAAAGCGGAAAGATGTTTTATCAGAAATAGAGAAGCGATTAGCGTTGAGCAATGCGCTACGCTATTTCCCAAAGGAGTGGCATGCTACTTTAGCTCAGGAGTTTTTGAAAGAATTACAGGATTTTGGGAGAATCTACATGTATCGATTTCAACCTGACTATACGATGCATGCTAGACCTATCCAAGACTATCCGGCAAAGTCCATACAGGCAGCAGCGATCATGCTGATGATCCAAAATAACCTGGATCCAGCTGTGGCACAACATCCCCAGGAATTGATCACCTATGGTGGAAATGGAGCTGTATTTCAAAATTGGGCTCAGTACCTGCTTACGATGAAGTACCTCGCAGAAATGACGGATACACAAACCCTTCACCTTTATTCTGGGCATCCAATGGGACTTTTCCCATCTTCTGAGAATGCTCCAAGAGTGGTAGTTACCAATGGGATGATGATTCCCAATTATTCCAAACCTGATGATTGGGAGAAATTCAATGCCTTAGGAGTTACCCAATATGGTCAGATGACTGCCGGTTCATTTATGTACATCGGGCCACAGGGAATTGTACACGGCACCACAATTACAGTGATGAATGCATTTCGGAAAAAGCTAAAGAACGGAGAAAGCCCGAATGGAAAAATTTTCTTGACAGCTGGCCTTGGCGGTATGAGTGGAGCGCAACCGAAAGCAGGAAACATTGCTGGTTGCATTACCATCTGTGCAGAAGTTAATGCAACTGCTGCAAGAAAGCGCCATGCCCAAGGCTGGGTAGATGTTTTGATTGAAGATTTGGAAGAATTAGTCAGCCGAACGAAACTCGCTAAAATCAATCAAGAGGTAGTATCAATCGCTTTTATCGGAAATATTGTCGATGTCTGGGAGCGATTTGATCAAGAAAACATTTTTGTGGAGCTAGGCTCTGATCAAACTTCATTACACAACCCTTGGGCAGGAGGATACTATCCTGTAGGACTTTCTTTCGAGGAATCGAACTCACTTATGTCTTCCGATCCAGAACTTTTCAAAATTAAAGTTCAAGAAAGCCTACGAAGACAAGTCGCTTCAATCAATAGGCATACAGCTAAAGGCACCTATTTCTTCGACTATGGAAATGCATTTTTGTTGGAATCTTCGAGAGCTGGAGCAGATGTCTTTGCGGCAAATGGGATTGATTTCAGATATCCTTCCTACGTGCAGGACATCTTAGGGCCAATGTG
>JAFMBQ010000511.1 GCA_017858365.1 Algoriphagus sp.
TGGACTTGGCTTGCCAAATTCATCAATCACATGCTTTCGCATGGTATTCATTCCCATTCCGGAACCATAGGATGGTTGTCCCATTCCGCCCCAATATTCGATATGATAGCCTCTGGCAAAGTCTAATTTTTTATTATCCAGCCACCAAGGGGTATACATGTGTAGACCGCCAACGCCATCCTCATTGTAACGATCTCGATTGATCTAGTCAGGCATAATCCCCATTCGATCTGCTCCAGTCGAGTCATGCAGATAGCGTCCAAGTGTTCCTGAACTAGCACCGATGCCGTCAGGAAAAGCTTTGGATTTTGAGTTCATCAAAATTCTTGAAGATTCACAAGCTGATGCTCCAAGTACCACGACTCTGGATTTCAACTTGTATTCTTTCATGTCTTCCTTATTCACAAAAGAAACCCCTGTTGCTTTTCCGCTCTCATCTGCGGTCACTTTCCGCACCATACTGTTGGTATAGAGATCTACTTTACCTTTTTTCATTGCAGGGTGCAAAAGACAAGTTCCTGCCGAGAAATCGGCGTATGCCTGACAAGCTCGGTTACATTGTGCACAAAAAAAGCAAACACCTCGCTCGTTATTAATAGGTCGAGTCAGCATTGATAATCGAGATGGGATCATCGGGATACTAGATTTATCAGCTCCTTTTTTGATTAAAAGCTCATGCAGTCTAGGTTTTGGTGGCGGGAGGAAAAAACCATCCGGTTCGTTATAGATACCCTCTTTAGTACCAAAAACTCCAATTAGTTTATCCACTTTATCATAATAGGGCTTGACATCTTCGTAGCCGATTGGCCAACTTTCACCCAAGCCATCCATGCCTCCTCTTTTGAAATCATTTGGACCAAAGCGTAGGGAGATTCTTCCCCAGTGATTAGTTCGGCCACCGACCATTCTGGATCTAAACCAGTCGAATTCGGTTCCGTTTTTTCGGGTGTAAGGTTCTCCTTCGATATCCCAGCCACCAATTGCAGCATCGAAATCTCCAAAAGGACGAATTCGAGTACCTGCTCCTCTACGGATGGATTCCCAAGGCGGCCTCAACTGGGTCCGATCTTCTTCTTTGGCGGGATCAAAGTCACCGCCGGCTTCTATCACTGCCACGGTGAGCCCTGCTTCTGATAGTATTTTAGATGCCATACCACCTCCAGCACCTGAGCCTACGATGATCACATCATAAGCCTCTCCCGAATCTTTTATTTGAAAGCTCATTAGATAATTTTTTTTAACAAGTTATTAAGTTAGGATAAAAAATTCGAGGATCGAAATGGATTTAAAGAATTGATGATTTTCATCTACTATCAAATAGTCCGATCTTCCTTTCTTGAGAATTGCTAGAAATGGAATATTCCTCCAGTGAGTAAGAACACCACCTTTTTCTTTTTGTATTTCGGGTTATTCTTTAGGTGTTCTGTAAGACCAAAAAGTGCTTTGCCAACATAGATTTCATCTAAGATCAGACCTGTATTTTGCATGGTTTTCGTAATGAAATCTCTTAACTCCTTGTTAGATTTCCCATATCCTCCGAATGTGTATTGATCCAAAATTTGATCTTTAATAGCAGAACTCGGAGTTTTTGGGGTTTTTGATTCAAAAAATTCCAAGAGATTTTGCGCTACTATTGGTACAGAAATCTCATTTTGACGCGCAATACTTATCCCTAATAAACCTGTCGTAGGTAAATACATCTGAACACCTGCCAAGAGACCTGAAAAGGTTGTGCCAGTGGCTAAAGTTGTTGCGATTAATTCTGGGGTTATTTGTGTGGTTATTTCCTGGACTACCTCAGTATAAGCTTTTATGCCCTCGTAAGATTTTCCTCCACCATAGATGAAAAATGGGTGCTCACCGGCATTCTTTAATTTTGTGATTTCCTCTTCGATCCTCTCAGCTACCTCATCAGGAGTACAAATTGAATATTCAGCTCCAGTTTGATCACAGATGCGTTTGTTTAGGGATTCTTGATGGATATGGGGATTGTTATCGTAGAGAATAATTCTCAATCTGAATCCCATTTTTTTTGACATTAAAGCTAAAGCTCTATTGAAATTAGAATGAGGCCCACCTGCAGTAACAAGGTAGTTTGCGTTTTGATCTTTAGCCTTTTTCAAGATTAAAGCAATCATTCATGCTTTATTTCCACCTCCACCTTCTGGGAAAAGATCTTCTCTTTTGAGATGAAATTCTGTTTTAGTCAAAGAAGATAAATAGGGTGAATATTGAAGGGGAGTTGCTTCTACCATTGAGTTGGTTTATATCCTTTTTTGATAAGGAATTTTTTAAATTCTTTGTTTTGTAAAGCAGGAGAATTTAACTGTGTGAAAATGGACTCTGGATGAGAATTTATTTCAACTATTTTGATTCCATTAGTGGTAAAAGCTAAATCTAATCCAGCATAGTCCACAAAATCAAGGTAGTCAACTATCTTTTGAATTTCTTCTAATTTCGATTTCCAATCCGGAAATTGATACCCCCTGAGCTGAGCCCCAGTATCGGGATGTTGATCAAATTGAGTTGAATGTGAAGGGATTTGAAATGAGTAAGGCTTAAACAAGGTCCCTGATTTAATGTTTATTGAATAACCAATCCCTCCACTAGAGATATTATCTACCTCCTTTGAAGCAGAAGTGCCAAACCTTTGTCCAATCATAAGAATTGTATTTTTTCTTGAACTTGATTTGAAAAATACGACCCGAGTAGTGTTTAACGTATTTGGGTAGATATCCTTTAAAAAGGATTCATTTTCCATACAATTGCTTAAAATAACTTCTCGGGAAAATATTTCAGCAATTTTTTGTTCGGGAGTGTCGGCATTAACTGAGAAAATACTTCTACCTCCACCGTCACTAGTAGGTTTTACGATCAATTTACCATACTTCTCAGTAGCTTTCTTATAAAATTCAGAAGCTTTTAATGGGGTATTATCCAAACCTCTAGAAAAAATTAGCTCTTCATTTTTGAAATAAGCAGAGAAATCTGGAAGCCATTGAGGATGAGATTGAAATAGAAGTGGAAGGTAGCCTTTATTGTCAATTAGAGCGGAAATAGAAGGATGGTTCAATGGGTAAAGTTTTTTGTAATCCCGATCACTGAGATATTGGTCGAATCCATAAGTTTCGAAATCAAAAAACAAGCTTGAACTTGGGAAGAAGCCTTTTTTAATAAATTCTTTTTTCTTTCCAGCATCCATTTGTATTGGTAAGCTTTTTAAATACCACCTTCGGGCTGCTAAAAATTTTTGGAATTCTCTATTCACTAATTTTATTAATCTCTTAAAGATCATTTCTGAAAATTTTTAATTTAATCTTCTTTTAAAGAACTGAAATAATTAATTAAGACCGCTAACAAATGCATTTTTAGAAATTGTTTTGTTTTTTTATGAAAAAAACGGGGTTTTGCTTAGAGAAATGAAAAATAAAATAATAGTTAATTTTT
>JAFMBQ010000512.1 GCA_017858365.1 Algoriphagus sp.
GTGCAACAGCGGTTTCATGCTTGGCTTTGCAAGCCGCACGAAAACCTAATTGTTAGATGCAGGTCTTTATAAGAAAGTTGCTCCAGCATGGTTTTTTAGCTAATTCGTTCAGTAAACTTTTGTATTAACAACCCTACCTTTGAATTTGAATATACTTCTCCCTTTTATGAAACGCTTTACTCGCTTAGCACTACTTCTCTTGTTTTTTGCCTTTTCGGCTTGTACCAAAATGGAATTTCTGAAAGAGTCGGGGCAGCTGGAATCTTTTGCAGAAATGGTCCAATCAGGGGTAAAACCCATCGCGCTTAGTGAGCCTATGAGTTCGGCCGAGCTCGACTTGTTTCTGCCGGAGGCAAATCGATTGGCGGAGAAATATGAAATTGAGATTTTCAGAGAGCCCGCAGTGATTGGAACTAGTCTATTTGATTCTGCTGCCGTGGAGGGAAAGGAAGTACTGATTTTATATCAAGGGAAAAACTTAGTTGCCTACCAAATGCTGAAGACTGAGGCCGCTGATTTGGCCGCTAAAAGCGAGTATTCAGGCACCAAAAAAGAAGCCATCTCCAGAGCTTTTGGTAGACTGCTCGGTTACCCAGCTTCCCGAATCAATGATTTGCTGGCTGAAAATTCGGAGTACAGGGATTTGGAAGACTTTGGAATTAAAGGGCAAGAGTTGAGTTGGTTTTATAATGATCTTCCTGCGGCCAAGCTGTTTTATGGAAAAACATTAGGATTGAAAATGATCGCTGAAGATGAGAATTCTGCGACCTTTCAAATCGCCGGAGATTCGAAGCTGGTTTTGAGAAGTGTAGGAGGAAGTGCTTATTCTGGCAAGGAAGCCAAGTCGGTTGCCCTGGCACTTTTGACCGACAATCTGGAAGCTTGGTATTCCCATCTTCAAAGTGAAAACGTGGAAATCAAATACACCTTAAAGGTTAAGCCAGATGGGGCGCATGATGGATTTGTAGCGGTGGATCCAGAGGGCTATTTATTGGAATTTGAAATGTTCCGAATGCATCCCGAGAATGAGCGATTTATCCCCGAGTTGAAAAGTTTAAAGCCTCTTGCGACCAGCTTAGGATCGGAGTTTAATTTTTATGCGAGCATCACTTGGTTGTACTACAAAGACATGCTTCCGATGGAGAATTTTATGATAGAAACGCTCGGTTTGGAATTGTCAGCAGACCAAGGTTGGGCCAAGATTTATAAGGCATCAGAAAACAGCTACTTAGGTTTGGTGGATGAAAAGCGGGGGATGAATAGCTTTTCAGATCAGAAACTGGTGGAGGTCAAATTCGACTTGGAGGATGCGAAAGGCTGGGAAGAGTATTTGAATAAAACCTCGAAAGACTCGACTCGAGCGGCTGGAACGTTTAAGGATCTGGGAGGTTATTTATATCGGTTTTTTTAACCGTGAAGGAAATTTTTTAAAACCACATAGTCACTTGTTTTTTTAAAACCACATAGCCACATAGTTTTTTTATAAACCACATAGAAACGATAGAAAACATAGGTTTATAACTAATAAATTTACCGAATTCTTATAATTGATCTAGTACATCATAATACCTATTTACAAATGTTTTTTGACCTTGATGGAAAAGGTTGGATACATTGAAATTTATCAAAATTCCTTTAGGGACTTTTAGAAGGTTGATGTAGTTAATAACTTGAGCATGATGAATTGGCAGGAGTTCCGAAACAGATTTGAGTTCAACGACGATTAAATTTCCCACTAGAAAATCACATCTGAATTGATTATCGATGATGTGATCCTTATAGATAATTGGAATCTCTAACTCCTGAGTGAAAAAAATATCTTGACTTGAAAATTCTATTGCTAAACATTTTTGATAAACGCTTTCCAAAAGGCCAGGACCCAAATGTCGGTGCACTTCAATAGCAGCTCCTATAATTTTATAGGACAATTGATCTATTTCTTTTTTAGATGGGATAATCATTTTCTTTAAAAGTTAATGAGAAAACTTCAATTCAAAACTTGTCTCACAAACTTTAAAACTATGTTTTCTATGTGACTATGTGGTTTTAAAAAATCTATGTGGTTCAATTTAAAAATGTGACTAGTTGGTTTAATTAGTATTTTAGAGCACCAACCACCAAGCAGCTTCCTATCATGAAAAAAGCACTCCTTGTCATCCTTTTTGTTTTTACCGGTTTTCTGGCGCAGGCCACCGAGCTCGTCCAACTGATCAATACTTATCAGGCGGATTTTGGTGCCTTGAGACGCTTGTACTCGAATCCACTTTCTGCCGAATATTTTGAGCGGATGCAGCACTTTAATCAAGACTATATGAAGTCATTGCAAGCCTATAATTACGATTCATTTTCTGAAGATGGGAAGATTGACTATGTGCTTTTTCGGAATTACTTGGAAAAGGAACTGGCTGAGCTGGACTTGGATCGAAGAGCGTTTGGAGAGATTTCTTCCGTTTTGGCATTTGGAGCTCCTTTGGAAGAATTTGTAAAGGGGAGAAGAAGAGCCGTAAGACCAAAGGCGCAGGACTTGGCAGCAACTTGGAATCAGGTGGCTTTGCAAGTTGATCAGCAGCTGAAAGCATTGCCTTCTCAGTCAAAATATACGAGTTGGCAGAAAGCCGACTTGGCAGCCCAAGCAGTAGAATCTTTGAATAAAGTAACAGCTGAGGCTTATGGCTATTACTACGACTATGATCCGGAGTTTACCTGGTGGATGCCTGCTTCTTGGAAAAAGCTGGACGCATCGATGAAAGCCTATGCCAAAGGCTTGCGTGAGCACTATACTAATTCGGTAAAAGACGATGGAAGTGGAATCATTGGAAGACCGATTGGGAGAGAAGCCTTAGAGAAGCAATTAGCCTTTGAGATGATTGCGTATTCTCCAGAGGAATTGATCAAAGAAGCGGAAAAACAATTTGCTTGGTGCGAGAAGGAAATGCTCAAAGCTTCGAATGAGTTGGGCTTCGGAAATGATTGGAAAGCAGCTTTGGAAATGGTCAAAGAGACTTATTTTCCAGAAGGAGAATGGCCGGCAGAGGTGATTCGATTGGCGGAGGAAGCGACGGATTATGTAGAGTCTAATGACCTAATCACCGTGCCCCCATTGGCGAAAGAGACTTGGCGAACCATTATGATTTCAGCGGAGCGTCAGCGGGTGAGTCCTTTCTTTCTAGGAGGGGAAGTGATTCAGATTGCGTATCCAACTACGGAGATGAGTTTTGAAGATAAGATGATGTCCATGCGTGGAAATAATCCACATTTCTCAAGGGCTACCGTACAGCATGAGTTGATTCCCGGGCATCACCTGCAGCAGTTTATGAATCAGCGCTACATGACGCATCGGCGAATTTTCCGTACCCCATTTTGGACAGAAGGCTGGGCGCTGTATTGGGAGTTTGTACTTTGGGATCGGGACTTTCCACGGGATGCCAAGGATAAGGTTGGAATGC
>JAFMBQ010000513.1 GCA_017858365.1 Algoriphagus sp.
TGAAAGGACTTTTACAAGAAATTTCAGAGAAAAGAGATACGAAATTTCTAAGGGAAATAACCATTTTTCATTTTATTAGCTTGGAAAAATAAATATTTTGAAAATAAATTAGGAATTAACAAGTTATTTGTTATATTTTTGCATCAAACATCAAGATTCTCTTAAATGAGAAACCAACCGAGTGAGAACACCACGGTGGTAAAACAGATGGGGGTCAACCGACCAAAATAAGTTCAGAGCTACTCTGTTGGTTAATCTTCTTCTTCGTTTTTCTTGATGATCATAAAAAAATCAATCATGGAAAACTCAAAAAAGATTTTAAGAAAACTCGGAGTGTATGGTTTCGATCATCTCGAATTAGTAATTCTGGCATCGCTGGTATCCGAAGATCCGCTGTTGCTGATTGGTAAGGCAGGAACCGGAAAGACCTACCTGCTTAACATCATTTCAGAAGCGCTGAATCTCGAGCATCGTCATTACAATGCCAGCTTCCTATCGTTCGATGATCTTGTCGGCTTCCCTTATCCCGACAGCGATGGCAATCAGGTTACATTCCTAAGAACGCCCGCAACCATCTGGGGTGCTGAATCGGTTCTTATTGACGAGCTAAGTCGTTGCAAACCAGAGGTTCAAAACAAATTCTTTTCTATCATCCATGAAAAGAAAATTCAGGGTATTGTTCTGGAGAATCTTCGATATCGTTGGGCGGCAATGAACCCGGTGCAATCCGTAAATGACAGCTCTGACGATTCTTATGAAGGAAGTTTTTCTCTCGATCAGGCGCTTGCCGACCGCTTTGCATTTAACGTTGAGGTGCCTGACTGGAGCGACATGACGCAGGAAGAACAAGACCTTGTTATTTTTCCTCCAAGTGAAGGAACTGATTTAGAAAACTCCTTTGAATTGTCGCAATTGATAAGTACTGTCAGACCAAAATTTATCGAACAAATTCAAAAGCCCTCCAAAGAGATTGTTACTTATTGCAGAATAATAACCACGCTGCTCGGGGAACAAGGATTTCGCATTTCTCCAAGAAGAGCGCGGCTGCTCGCACGGAATTTTACAGCATTGTTTTTAGTTGCTAGCGAACTTGACTATCCGCTCGATACCAAAAGTAAAAATCGGCTTTACAAACTTGGACTGCGATGGAGCCTTCCTCAGCGTGCATAGAAAGGCAATGTAGCCGATCATGTTATTAATGCGGCACATTCAGAATGTATTCGTCTGGTACTCGAAACCAATCCAGGGGAACGATGGCTCTCGGAATTTCTTATGACGCCGTCTATCCCTACAAGAATTGATATGCTGATGGATGACAATATTGACAAAGAGATAAAAAGCTTAGGTGTGATGCAATTGTTCAAACAGGACAGCATTGCAAGATCGGGTGCCTTCGCTTTTTCGGCAATGCCCGTCATTGAAGCTAATAATGTAATTAATGAAGAAGCACTGAATGAACTAAGCGCCAATGCAATAAAAATCATGAAGGTGGATGGGAAACTGGAATGGCGTGAAAGTACAGGAGGAAGCCCAACGGTTCACCCACAATGGGGGGCTTGTGTTCAATATATGAATTCAATGGCAGGCTCCTTAGAAATAAGAAAGAAAAGGGCGAATCAGTTTTTTCTTTATCTGATCTGCAATAATGCAACGATTACTGAACCGGGCTTAATTGAGCAGGAACTCAACGAGTGTTTCTTGAGAGCGGAAAAATATGCCTTTGTGAAAGTTGAAAGATAAAAAACTTAGGATGACAAATACCATAGAAAAAATTTCAGGAAAAGGCTGCCAGAAAAATCTGTTTAATATGGGAGCCCCGAGGTCCCGTGCCAGGTCTGAAAATATTAAATCCTCCATTTTTGATGCTCATGACCTAAGGGCGCAACATGAAATGCATGCCTTGGACATCCCACCTTATGTAACAGATTTAGAAGAATGGGTACGCTCATTATATAAACCAAAATTATTTTCAAGCTGGGGAGACCTTGCACTGGAATTGGCATTGCCAGCAGTGAGCATGCTCGTTGTTCCTACAGACAGCCCCACATATATTAATATCATTTCAAGATTTGATATGCTCAGAACTGCCGTGATTTTATCAAAATGCAACGCTAACCGCTATGTACCTGACGCGCCTATGATATTTACAAGAAATCGATTGGAAAGAAAAGTTGAACTTATAAAAATAAATCTCAATAGCTACTATGAACTGGACTGAACAGCAAATAAAATATATCATTCAGGATTTTACAGAGGAAAATTTACTGGCTTGCCGTGCACTTTTTAACATAACAGATATTGAATTCACCACGAAGATATCTACGATGGCTGTGACCCTTTCAAAGAACCCTGTTCTAAAAATCAACCTGGAATTCTGTAATAATCACCTTACGTCGGAAAACGATGTGAAAGCCGTTTTACTTCATGAGTTTCTTCATGTCTTGCTTTTGCATACGCTGAAATATAAAACGAGCAATACACTGTTAAACATCGCCCTTGATGCAATTATCAATGCCATTATTTTTCGTTACAAAGGAATGCAGTACGCTGCTTTTTTCGCCCGATTTTATCAGTGGGAAAAGATTAGTTTTTTATTAAGACCACAGGGCGACAATCCATGGAGGGGTTTTGATTCTGACTGGACTGACGTCCACCGAAAAATCTATGATGGAAAATACTGTGCGGATGACCTGTACGAATTACTCGTTTATCTGAGTGACAAAATAGCCACTAACACTTTTGACGAAATCATACTTCTTGGAAATCATACCGATGAAGAGAAGGAGATAAGTAACGAGTTGAAAGAGATACTTGACGGCATCATGCAAAAAATGGACGGAACAATGATCTGGAATAAGTCGAAGCTTAGGGGCATTGGAAGGAAACTAAACGTTGAAGAATTACAAGTTGCCCGATATAAAAAAAATAGGTGGGCACAGTCAACCATTGCACTATTGAAAAAAAGCTTACTTCCCGATAATAAGTTGAAAACCGGCACCGAAATTCACGAAATGATGCTTCCCGTTATGAGCTCAGACAGACGAGCTATTGCCCGGTTTAAACACAGCGGTATGATTCCAATGTCAATAAATAAAAGTACGAAACCGGCATTCTCTCAATTGGCAACGATTTACCTTGACGTGAGCGGTTCAATGAGCGAGGAAATTGACGAGCTCATCTCTTTGCTTTATCATTTCAGAACATACATAAAAATGCCGTTACTGGTTTTTTCAAATGAGGTAGTGCCAGCAAGATTCAAGGATGGAAAACTTGAATATGAAAGTACTGGAGGAACGAGCATCGGGCCTGTATTTGACCACCTGCGGCAAAATAACATTAAAAAAAGCCTAATCGTCTCTGATGGATATGTGGAAAAAATAGACGATTTTATGTTGAGGAATTTACGACGTGAAAATATAAATATGCTTGTAAG
>JAFMBQ010000514.1 GCA_017858365.1 Algoriphagus sp.
AGATTAGAAGAGTTGATATCCTTTCTTTTCACTTTTACAGAGCCAAAAGAAAATTCCAAATTTACTTTAGTATTATTTTTTAAATAGTTGAAAGCGGCAGCAATTAGAATAATGTAGGAAATTACATCAAACACCATAAAAATATTCGTAAGGGTAAGAAATTGGTTCATATTTTTTTTCTTACAAAATCGTTATTTTCCTTGTTTATTTCCAATGTTTTGAAATAAAAAATAGGGGATCCCCTATTTCCCCTAATTTTTATTGGTTAGAAGGTGACAATTTCTTAAATTTCGACAAATGAAAATATTAATGGAAAATAGCTGGTCTAAAATATATCGAAAAGGTTCCATTTTCTTGTTGTGGTTAAAATTACAATGGAGAAAAGAACCTTTAAGCATTAAAAATGAGCCAATTTCTTTGCATCAGGAAGGATTTGCGGGCATACCAACCTTGCTTACCTGGCAGGCTTCGGGGGTTTATAAAATGGTCATTCAACCCGGATCTATTACTTTATCAGGAAAACAACAGCATTTTATCTATATCCCAGCGAAAGGCTCCGAAACCCTTACTTTTACTTACCACGGGATAAATGAAAAAATCAGCAAGACGGTTGATATGACAGGAAAGGATTTAATCATTCATTCCCTCACATTTCCTGAAAAAATTCCGCTTAGTCAATTGAAAATGGGCATAAACAAGTCCGAGATCCCAGATTTTGATCGAATCCACCTCAGAAATTCCTCCCTTTTGCTGCCCGTACCGAAATGGTTATTGAAAAGTCCACTTTTTAAAATGCCCTTACCTAAAGTAAATTTCAACTTAAACACAGTAAATATTCCAAAATTTAAATAATATGCAAGATTTCAATTACAGCACACCTACCCCGGGAAAATTAATGCGTCTTCTTTGGAGAGCGGCTGGTGCCGATGCTCACATTCTTGAACAAGCTACTTATTCCGACCAGATCAAATATTTCTGCCTTGGGGGTATCGTCACGGCTACAGGTGTTATGGCAGGTCTGGCAGGTGGATATGCATTTTACACCATATTTGAACCCAGGGGTTCTGCGTTAGAAATCATTGATTATCCAATAGTTACATTATTATCCATTGCTTTTGGAATAACCTGGGGGCTTATTATTTATAATATTGACCGCTTTATCATTTCAAGCAGTGGGAAAGGAGATGGCACGGAGGCGATAACAAGACAAGAGATAATAAATGCCTTACCTAGAATAATAATGGGTGCTATTATAGCTATTACCATTTCCAAACCCTTAGAAATACGCATGTTCAAAACAGAAATTGATGTTGAGTTGCATCAGGCTCAATTAGAAAAACAAAGTGAATATATGGAACGTATTGACTCTATTTACGCTAATAGAATAAATGCGGAAACAGGAAAAATCGAGAAATGGGAAGATGAAATTGAACAGAAAACAGCCAGAGCCCAGGAATTAGAGAACCAATACATTGAAGAGGCTAGAATTATTACAGTAGGACCTAGAGCATTGGCTGTCAAAGTTCAAGCCGACAAAGCTAAAGGGGAGGAAATTTATCTTAAAAATAAATATGAGCCATTTATTAAAGAGAGTATTCAAAAACTGAAACAGATAGAAAAGGAAAAGCAAAAGGCAATAAATAGCGGTGAAAATATTTCCAGCGGCTTAGATGGTTTATTGGAACGTATAAAACTGGCACATAAAATTGCCGGCTCTGCCATCACCACTTTTATCACCTTATTATTCATGGCCATTGAACTTGCACCTATCTTTTTTAAACTGATGATGATAAAAAGTCCCTATGATTATCTTGAAGACAATATCAAGGAAATGATGAAAGCCAAAAAGGGCATCTATGTTGAATATAATCATTTCAAAGACCGTCAAGGAACTGAAAGAGATTTGGTCAGGTATCTAAATGTCGAGAAACAAAATATGGAATATACTCAACTATTGGAGACACAAAAAAGGTTGACAGAATACGCCATTTCAAAATATGAGGAAGAAATGAAAAAGAAAATAGATGAAAATCCATCCGCATTTATTTCTGTTTCCGAACCAAAAATATGAATTCCATTTTTGATCTCTTCCTGAAATTTTCCGGTGATGATTATCCATTGTTGGTGCAATGCGGTAAACAAGTCCGTGTTCGATTTGCCCTAAACGGCAGCTTTGTATTTTTGTTTTTTGTAATTAGCTCATTCTCCTTAAGTTTTGCCCTAACGGAGATATTTCAATATGAAATTATTGGATACTTCCTTGGGTTTTGTTTTGGTATTGTCCTGACAAACATCTATTTATTATTAATTTATACCTATAACGAAAGAGTATTGCCGTCTCTGACACCGAGTAAACTGTCCATCTATTTTTCTCATGGCATAAGAACATTATTTTTACTTTTTTTACTTTTAATCATCAGTTTACCCCTTGAAATACATAGGAATCGTGCTTATTTAAATGGTAAAATCAGCCAATACAAAATTGAAAAAATCCAAGCCTATGAAACAAAGACAAAAATTACCTACGAAAAAATTATAACAGACCTTGAAAGTAGAATGAATAGGATCAACAGGTTGGATGCCACCAATTCATCAGAACAAGTCACTTTTTATTCAGCGATTATTCAAAAAAAAGAGGAAGCTATAGTTCAAAAGATTGCATTGATGAGAGAAAGAATCAACTATTCGCATTTCTTTACCCGAAAAATCATCTTTTATTTCGACACTGGCTTCACTCCTATTTATCTAATCTTACTGGTCCTTGTCTTTTTTACTCCTCTGTTCTTAAAATTAGCTAACAGTTTATTCAAATCGAATGAGTTTATCAATAAGAAAAGAACTGTTTATCAAGCAATTATTGATAAGGAATATAACAAATTCAAAATAGCCTATGAGTTTGAAATGACGAAATTCTACGAAATGGAAAAAATTAATAAAGGTATTTCTATTTCCTGGACAGAAAACTTTCAAAATCCACCTTATAATACGATTAAAAATAAGCTTCCCGTTCCACAGTCCGAAGAAGATTTGAAAAATTGGATACGGTATGGGTAAAATGAGAAGAAAGCCAGTTTTTTTATATTTTGAAGGTATTTTGAAGGGTAAATATCGCGGTAATATTGACCTTTTTGATTCCGACAAAAAATGGCACAACTACTATAATTACGAAATTTACGAGGGAATCATTTCTCTTCCCAAAAGTGCCTTTGTCTCATCTATTCATGTCGAGGCATCAAAAGTATTAACTGATCAATATAGTGGAATACCCTTATATGAGGCACCACTGACAAATAATATCCAACTCGAAGTCTCAGATGGAGGTATAACAAAATTGTTTTCCGCTGAAATTCACGAGTTGAAACTAAAGGATATCTCCCTATTCAATAGGCAACCAGAAGGAATAAACCAGGTTTTTGGTGAAATAGAAGCAAC
>JAFMBQ010000515.1 GCA_017858365.1 Algoriphagus sp.
TTCTGCATAAAAATACCCCCAAGAAGTGTCTAACTTTTTGGGGGCACATCAATTCTGATGCAGGCTTTTTCATTACTTGCGTATCTAACTTAAGTATGAAATTAGATTAAGATTGAATTTCATTTTTTAATAAGAAATCTTTCACTTTGTGGGCTCGCAACAGGATTAGAGATAGTGGAATCAGCCAGAGCAATTCATTGAATAATAAGTGAAAACCGCTTCGTTTATTCCAGCCAATTGCTGGCAAAAAGCCAAATGAAAACCACAAGGCAAGAATGACTTTCCCTATAATCCCTGCTGCAATCATATAAATCCAGCTTACAGGATAAAAAGCACTCACGAAAATCACCAAGCCGACTACTATTCCAAAAGTCCCATAATAGGAAGCGCTCACCACTTCAAAACCATCGGGATTCATAGAAAGCCATTTAACCACAGTTGGTCCATACCACTTGAAGAAAGCTGACCATGCGATCGTATACATGCCGGCCAAGAGTAGAAGACCCCTGAAATGCATAGGTAAAATGGGGAATGGAGCTTTTTGATCCATGAATGGTTTGATTATTTAAGGCTTATTGAACACCTTGATGGCCTACTTGTTTGTAACACAAAACTATTCAATGAAAATTAATTACACCCCTCGCTTTGCTGCTTTTCTTGTTCTGGGAGCAATTACATTCTTGGCACTTGGATTTACCTTGGGTAAAAAGGCTGGAGAAATCACCCCAGCGACTATTGAAGCTGCTTCTGAGCTTTTTGGCTTGAGTTTTTCCCCTGCCGAAAAAGACAGCATGATTAGCAACTTAAATAATCAGCGCTCAAATTATGAGACCTTGAGAAAGGTCAGTTTGGATAATTCTATTTCGCCAGCTCTGGTTTTTAATCCTCTACCCATGGGCTTTGAACCTAATTTGGATCAAAAAACCTTGGATTGGGGATTACCAAATCAGGTAACTCTTCCAGAAAAGGATGTGGACATTGCCTACATGCCCGTTCACCAGCTTTCGGTTTTATTGAAAAATAAGCAACTCAGCTCTGAGCGCCTTACCAAAATCTACCTAGCTCGGATCAAGACCTATTCTGATACCCTTCAGTGTTTGATTACCCTTATGGAAAGTACTGCCTTGGACAAAGCTAGAGCAATGGATGCCGAGCTTGCTGCGGGAAAGTACCGTGGGCCACTTCATGGAATTCCCTATGGAATTAAAGATTTGTTGTCGGTAAAAGGCACAAAAACTACTTGGGGAGCCATGCCATACAAGGATCAGGAAATCGATGCCACAGCAACAGTGGTAACAAAGCTAGATGAAGCAGGAGCGGTATTAGTAGGCAAATTTACCCTTGGCGCACTTGCAATGGGAGATATCTGGTATGGTGGAGTGACCAAAAATCCTTGGAATCTCAAGCAGGGTTCAAGTGGATCTTCTGCAGGTTCGGCCTCAGCGGTCAGTGCGGGATTGGTTCCGTTTGCTATTGGCACGGAGACCTTGGGTTCGATCGTATCACCTTCAACAAGAAATGGAGTCACCGGACTTCGGCCTACCTATGGTCGGGTGAGTAAATATGGTGCGATGGCCTTGAGTTGGTCTATGGACAAAATTGGATCAATTTCTCGTTCTTCCTTGGATAATGGAATTGTGCTTTCGGTCATCAATGGTAGAGACGCGAAAGACGCTAGTTCGATCCAAGCTGCATTTAATTACGAAGCTAAAAAAGATGCGAAGAAGCTAAAAGTGGGCTATTTCAAATCCTATTTTGAGGGAGATCGTCCGGGTCAAGAGAATGACCGAAAGGTGTTGGAACTATTGAAAAGTAAAGGGATTGAATTGCATCCACTTGAGTTGACTACTTCAGTCGAAGCTGGACCAATGGTGATGATGTTGATGGTTGAGGGTGCAGCGGCTTTTGATGAGTTGTCTCGTCTGGACCTGGATGATCAGCTAGTGGCTCAGGGGAAAAATGCTTGGCCAAATGGCTTTCGTGCGGCTCGATTAATTCCCGCAGTGGAATATGTACAGCTTGCCCGTCAGCGATCGGTACTCATCGAAGAGGTGAATGCCTTGATGAAAGATTACGATGTGATCGTAACGCCTAGCTTTGGCGGACGACAGCTTCAAATCACTAATCTTACTGGCCATCCAGCCTTATGCCTTCCAAATGGATTCAATGCTCAAGGCAGTCCAACATCCATTACTTTGCTTGGGAATCTATTTGAAGAGGATAAATTGATTCTTTTGGGAAATTACCTGCAGGCTAATTCAGATTGGCAGGCACAGCGCCCTCCTTTATTTAACCACTAAAAAAAAATCCCCCGAAAACAGTTAGAATTTTCGGGGGATCTTTCCAGTACTTAGAATTATTGGGCTTTTATAGCGCCCATGATTTTGATATTGCTCGGCTTGAGAAACCAGATCTTTTGAGTGGTTTCGATCGAGTAATGATCCACTTTTTGAGTGAGGTTATTCATGTATAACTCCGCGAAAGTCGTCGTAGAATAAAATAGATTTTCCTCAGATGATTTTAAGGTGGCTGATACTACCTTGTCATCGATGTAGGTAATCTTGATCTCTTTCACTTTCTCATTCGCATTCTCAAAAAGTGAATGAGTCAACACATTAGTTTTAACTTTGGTGTCATAGGATAGGTAGAAAGAGGGTTTGTTAATATCCGACTGAATAAATGTATCGAACTGCTCAAGCCACTGGCTTTGCGTCAGAATTTTTTCTTCTCGGTTTTCTACCCCTTGAACTCGGCTGATTAAGATTACCTCAGAACCCTCCAGTTTTTCTGCTTCCATTATGACAAAGCCTTTTAAATCAAAATAAGGCATTTTCTCTTGCTCAGTTTTGGTGAGCTCACCACAAGAGCAGAGGATAATAAAAACAAGAAGGGTAGGAATGAGTCGTAATTGTGCTGTTGATTTCATTAGGCTAATAAGATTTCTCCTGTCATATCAGATGGCTTTTCGATTCCCATCAGTTTGAGAATGGTAGGAGCTAAGTCACCTAGTTTACCATCTTTTACAGTGATTTTATCAGTTTTGTCTACTAGAACAAACGGAACAAGATTGGTCGTATGGGCAGTATTTGGCGAGCCGTCTTCATTGATCATCATATCGCTATTCCCGTGATCAGCGATTACAATGATGGTGTAGCCATTTTCCAATGCTGTATTTATTACAGATTCAGCACATTTGTCCACTGCCTCACAGGCTTTTACAGCTGCATCAAAAACGCCCGTATGGCCAACCATATCGGCATTGGCAAAGTTAAGGCAAATGAAATCTGCACTCTTTTTATTCAATTCCGGATTGATCTTCGCAACTATTTCAAATGCACTCATTTCAGGCTTGAGGTCGTAAGTCGCCACTTTTGGTGAAGCACATAACAATCTTCTTTCTCCTTTAAATTCAGTTTCTCGTCCACCG
>JAFMBQ010000516.1 GCA_017858365.1 Algoriphagus sp.
CGCAGGAGACTTATACTGCCTACGAAAAATTGGCGGCTAGCAATCAGCCTGGTAAAGTGTTGGAAGAAAAGGGAAATGTAAAAATGGCTCAGAATTTAGCTATAAAAACCTATCTCGCAGATTTCAAAAACGATTACATCTACCATGCGCAAATGGAACCACTTAATGCAGTGGTACAAGTTTCAAAAGATTTATCCAAAGCGGAAGTTTGGGTTGGCAGTCAACAAGGGTTTGATACAAAACTCGGTGTTCCAACCATTTTAGGCATTGATCCAGATAAAGTGACTATTCATTTACAATATTTAGGTGGAGGCTTTGGCAGGAGAAGTATGAATGACTTCGTGGAAGAGTGCGCCATACTCGCAAAGGAGATGGCTCCTGTTCCAGTCAAACTTATTTGGACTCGGGAAGATGACCTTACCTACGGAGTTTATCGACCATTATCGCTGCAACGAATCACTGCCAGTACAGATCATGAAGGAAATCTAAGCAGCTTTTCTCATTTGGTGGTTGGAGATGGTGGAAACTTGGTGGCCAGTGGGACAAATAATTCCCACTATGACATTCCTAACCAATTTGTAGAATGGAGAGAAGCATCAAATGGCATCCGCTTGAAGCATTGGAGATCAGTAGGTCATGGAGCCAACAAGTTTGCCATCGAATGTATGCTGGATGAAATAGCCTTTGATCAAGATAAAGATCCTATTCAATTCAGAAAGATCCTGATGGCGAATTCCCCTCGGGCTTTGGCTACCTTAGAAAAAGTCGAGAAGCTTTCTAATTGGATGAATCCACCAGAATCTGGGAGAGCAAAAGGAGTTGCCTTTGTAGAGCATGGTTCTATAGGTTCGGGTGTATGTGAGATTTCACTCAATCGAGAATCAGGCAAAATCAATGTTCATAATTTTTGGGTCGCACTGGATGCTGGAGTAATAGTTCATCCAGACAATGTCAAGGCTCAAATTGAAGGTGGAATTATGATGGGAATCAGCAGTGCACTTAAAGAACAAATCACCATTATAGATGGGAAAGTGCAGCAATCGAATTTCCATGACTATCAAATACTACGGATGGAAGATATACCTGATCAAATTGAAACAGAATTGATTGCTTCAGATGCACATCCTGAGGGAGTAGGAGAAACAGCAACTCCAATGGTCGCCTGTGCGATTGCAAATGCTTTCTTAGCATTAACTGGGAAGAAATTGAGGCATTTGCCTTTTACACCTGAGCGGGTTTTGAAGGCATTGAATAGTTGAACCTTATTTAAAAGCTATTGAAAAAATTCAATTACTGATTTTGAGGTTTTGAATCTACCCTATTCCATTCTCCCTGACTCAGGCAGAAAATCTTTAATTCTCAAATCTCCTAATCTCTAAACGTTACTTTTCAATCTCCGAATCACCTTAGGAAAATACCATAAATAGAATCCACTAAAACTAATCAAGATCAATCCCAGCGCTGTACCTGTGGAATAAATTAATTTGGAAGTTTCCGTTTGACCAAAGTAAAAATCCACAATACTTCCATCATGGACTTTTTCTATCCAGTCTGAATGACGAGTTGCAACCGAGAGCACCTCACCAGAATACCCATCGAGTTGCACTTCGGTGAAATGAGTTTGAAAAGTCACTTTTGCAACGCCCTTATCGGGCCGGATATCGATTCGATCTACCAAATTTGATTGTCCAATCGAGTCCATTTCATCCATCGCTATCCCGATCATTTCATCTGGAGATATCCAGTTTTCGCGAGATTCAATTTTGGTTTTTAGCGTGGCAGGCAGCAGCTCAGCTTTCTTTTTCCAAGCTAATAGAAGAGAAGTAATCCCGATCACAAAGAAAAAAATGACTAGTGGAATCCCCATCCAACGATGGAAAGTCCGTAAAAAACGAAGTGATTTGACTTTTTGTTGAACTTTATTTTTCGACATTACGAAAGAGGATTAAACACGTAATTGGCTAGCTTCATTGCCTCAGAGAGCTCCGTTTTATTAAGATTTAAATTTTCCCCAGCATGCTCCAAGGTTTCAATCATCAGCTCTGTAGCCATGTTACCAACAAGTTTATCTTTCGCCATCGGGCAACCTCCATAACCTTTCAAGGCTCCATCAAATCGCTTACAGCCTCCTTTTAAACCTGCCAAAACTTTATCTGCTATAGTTTCTTTAGTGCTATGAAGATGTGCTCCAAACTCGATAGCTGGGAATGAGCTAACATTGACATCAAAAAGTGAGGTGATCAATTCAGGAGTCGCCACGCCAATGGTATCAGAAAGCGAAATAATTTTTATTCCAAGCTGCTCCAATTTTTCCACAAACTCAGCCACCAACTCTGGGGAATAAGGGTCTCCGTAAGGATTACCAAAACCCATACTCAAGTAAGTCACCAGCGTCTTACCGCTAATTTCACAATGATTTTGTATCTCTTCGACGGAATTAAGGGCCTCGGCAATACTCGCGTTCGTATTCCGCTGCTGGAAAGTCTCAGAAAGTGAGAGGGGGAAACCTAAATAGTCTATCTCTGGAAATGACAGGGCTTCTTCTGCTCCACGGACATTAGCGACAATTGCGAGTAACTTGCTTTTCGAATGATGGAGATCCAAGAGACTTAAAACCTCCGCAGTGTCTCGCATTTGAGGAATAGCTTTAGGACTTACGAAGCTCCCAAAGTCAATTGTATCGAAGCCAACTTCAAGCAGCTGATTGATATACGCAGCCTTAATCGCTGTATCTATAAACTCGGGAATGCCCTGCATCGCATCCCGTGGGCATTCGATTAGTTTAATCATTCTCCTAAATTAAGGATAAAAGCAAGGCCCAAAAAATGGAATTATATGAGCAGTGAATTTTGAGATCTCAATTATCATTAGCTAAATGGCTTAGATTTGATTTTCTAACTCAATTTAAAGCGTAAGGGAAGTTTTATCGTAGTTGAGACGGGATTCCCATTTTCTTTTTGAGGCTCCCATTTATGAGGATAAGCCCTGACTACTCTTACTGCCTCTTTCCAGAGTGCTTCATGGATAAATTCAGCATTTGCAACATGTACATTTTGAATCTCTCCCATTTCACTTAATTCAATCGAAAGAATGACCGTTCCTTCAGCCTTTACAGCCCTCGCCTCTGTTGGATATCTTAATGATCCTGCCAAATAAGAACTCCAGCCCTTGACTCCACCTTTTGGAGAGGCTTCTTCTATGACCGGTTTAGCAATTTGTTCTCCGCTTACTGAGTAGTAAATCTCTGATAAAACCTCCCCACCTTGCATGGAAATGTCACTTTTTAATGAACCGTCTTGATAATAATATTTTTCTTCAGTTTTTCCATTTTCATGGTCCATGCGCTTAGCTGACTCTTTCGCTCCATTGGGGTAATAGCTTAAAATCCGTTCACTTGTTTTATTTCGATTTTGATCAACTAGGG
>JAFMBQ010000517.1 GCA_017858365.1 Algoriphagus sp.
CCTCCCCAGTCTTGTGCATACAGTTTTGTCTTGGTGGCCTCAGCTCGTACCACTAACGGGTATAACTGGATTGGGCATAACCAAACACATCGAAATTTAACGCTTTTGCTTTAGAGAACGATTTCTAAAACTTTTGAAAACCACTTCTGATATTATGGAAGTGGTTTTTTCTTTCTAAGTGATTATTTACCGTTGCCTTTTCCAAAGATCTTGTAAAGCAAATAGCCGATTCCAATCAAAAAGTGAAGGATTAAAACTGCCAGAATAATAACAATGGAAGTGTTACTCATAGCAAGCAATTTCGTAGGCTGCCAAATCAATTACTAGAACTTTTGTCCCAAAGGAAAATAAAAAAAGCCAACCGTTTTATCGATTGGCTTTCAGGTATCAAAAATTATTCTTTTGACTTAATTAAAACCTATTTCTTCCAAGCCTTTATGGCTGATTTTGATCGCTTCCATTGGGTCAAGGCCAAAAGTCTGGTCTTGCTCTACCAAGTAATATTCCATTCCGGACTTTGCTTTCTCAGCCAAAATCCGATTGAAATCAATTGAGCCAGTTCCAACGGGAGCAAATTGACCTTCGGGATTCATGTCTTTAACATGCCAAGCAATGAATCTTCCAGGATATTTTTCGAAGTAAGCCAAGGGATCAGCTTCAGCTTTGGTCACCCAAAATAAATCCATTTGGAAATTCACATCCGCTGGATCCGTATTTTCAAGAATATAATCCGCTAATACAGTGCCATCCGCCATTGGTTTGAATTCAAAATCATGATTATGATACAACAACTTCAATCCGGCTTCGCTGCATTTCTTTCCGAGTGTTTGAAGAACTGAAAGCAATTCTTCCTTAGTTCCTTTCATACCCATTCCTTCAGGACCGAAAGTAAACATGCCCATAGGAGGAACTGGAATTACGAAATAACTGATTCCTGCGGCTTTCGCGTCAGCAATCAATTGATCTGCATTTTCCAAGGTTACCATTCCCATATGTGCGCTCTTTGCGGTGAGTCCAAGGGATTCTAAATAGGCTTTGAAATCAGCAGGCGCCATTCCATAAAATTTACCATCTTCATAATTTGCTGTTTCTACATAAGCATATCCAGCATCCGCTACAGCCTGAAGTGTGGCTTTGGGGTCAGCTGCCATAGAGTCTCTAAGGGTGTAAAGGGCGAGGCCTCCAAATCGTTCCGGTTGTGTTTCGGTGACTTCGGTGATTTCTTCAGTTGTGGTTTTTGGCCCGCAAGCAACATATCCAAAAGCCAAAACAACTAAAAGGATGAAATTTAATAAATGTGATTTCTTCATTTTCAGGGTTGAGTTTAATTATCCGTGAAGATAAGTAAATGCGAATAAAATATGGAAATACTTCACAAAGGGGAAGTGTTTAGCAGCAGCATACCCAAAAAAACCTCATTTAAAGGGTAAGTTATTCCAAGAGCCCATGTTGTGGGTCCAGGTAAATATCTTAGTATAGGGTTCTGTTTATGTCATTCTTTTGATGAAATTCAGCCTTCTTAAAACCATGGCTTTGTCGAATTAATCTAAGATTCTTAAAATTTATTGCTCCTAACCATTTGGCCCAAATGAATATAAAATATCTAGCCTCTCTCTTGTTTGTAATTTGGCTCTGTTTGCCAGGTTTTTCTCAGAACTTACTGGTAAAAGGAGGGTGGGTATTTGATACTTCCAGCAAAAGTTTTCTTCCGAACTCTGAAGTCTATATTCAAAATGGACTTTTTGTAGATCAATTCAATGGATCAGCTGGCTGGCAAACATTAGATCTAAGCAAGGAGGATTATATCCTTCCGGGATTGATTGATTTGCATGCGCACTATAGAGTCAGCTATGCCAATAAAGCCTATGACGATACTTTGGCTATGCCCAAAATATTTCTTGCCAATGGCATCACCAGTACTTTTCCAGCAGGTGAAATTGAACCTGAAAAAATGTGGGATTTACAGCAAGAAATTGATGCAGGGAAAAGGCCAGGCCCTCGAATCTTGCATTCAGGGCCTTATTTTGGAACGGCTGCGCCAGATTGGAATCCAGACTTTACTGAAAAAGACATCCGCGATCGAGTCGATTACTGGGCGGCAAGAGGAGCCTTGGGATTTAAGGCCAAAGGGATCACTGCAGCTCACTTAGCGATTCTGATAGATCAAGCTCACAAACAAAATCTGACGGTGACTGGGCATTTGAATTCGGGATATCGAAACTCCGTCAATCCGCAGGAAGCCCTCGAAATGGGAATTGATCGAATCGAGCACTTTTTGGGAGGGCGATTGCTTGCGGATTCGATTGATGCCTATCAAAGCTTAAAACAACTTGATCCCTTAGATCCAAGATTGGCTGAAATCATTTCAATCTACTTGGAGAAGGACGCCTATTTAGATGCGACACTGGGAACTTATGGGGCTATTGGAATGGTGGATTCTCCGGTTTTTGAAGATTGGGCAAATGAAAATCAATACCTCACTCCATTCGCTCGAAAACTAGTGGAGGCCATGAAACCATCTTCGTTTAACGAGCTTTGTGCATTGATTTACCCAGTGAAGCAGGGTACGCTTTTGCGCTATTACAAAGCTGGAGGTTTGATTACGGTCGGTACGGATCGACCACTCTTATTGGATAATTATTTGGGGGCAGGAATTGGCGGATTTTTTATTCACCGAGAAATGGCAGCTATGGTTGAGATTGGAATTCCCGCAGGAGAAGTCCTCTACTATGCAACTCAACAAAATGCCGAAGCCTTTGGAATAGCTGATCGTGCGGGAAGTATTTCTTCTGGTAAATGGGGTGATTTGATGATTATGAAAGGCAACCCAGTCGATGATATCAATCGAACCCGATCTGTGCACACGGTGATCAGAGGAGGTAAGGTTTTTAATTCCAAAGAATTACTGGAGTCGGCAAAAGGAAAACTGGGTCCGGAAAGTTAAACGCTCGTCTTATTTTCAATGCTAGGACTGGCATTTGACTCGTTTTTAAGCACTTTTTTCACCAGCGGACCAATCGTCAATCCCTGTGCGATAATGGAGAATACCACGATCACATAAGTAACAGTTAGGAAAAGCTCCCGCTCCATTTGGGGTTCGAGCGAAAGTGCCAATGCGATAGAAATTCCACCTCTGATGCCTCCCCAGGTCATAATCAGGTTCGTTTTTGGGATAAATTCCAGCTTCTTTTTAAATAGT
Organism: Algoriphagus sp.; assembly: GCA_017858365.1. Classification (GTDB taxonomy): domain Bacteria; phylum Bacteroidota; class Bacteroidia; order Cytophagales; family Cyclobacteriaceae; genus Algoriphagus. The sequence goes on from JAFMBQ010000517.1 coordinate 3,200, forward strand.
GCAACAGGTCCAGCAAGTGCCAAATACCGAGCTAGAAGTGCCACTGGTATTGCCAGTAATCCAAAAATAAGGTAAGAGGTATTCAAGGAAATAATCAATAGTTCCAGGCCGATTAACACGAAAAGTAGGGCGTTGAGCAATACATCGATCAATTCCCAAAACTTGTCGACATAGTTATGCGTGTTTTGGGACCAGGCTATTTTGGGAGATTTATTACCGATAAA
>JAFMBQ010000518.1 GCA_017858365.1 Algoriphagus sp.
CAATTTGTCATCAGAAAGCGGACGTTTTTTATCTTCGTCATTTACCATTCGCTGCAATACAGATTTAACTTCACGGTTACTCACATCCTCTCCACTGTCTGTTGCTATTCCCTCAGAGAAAAAGTATTTAAGTGGGAATACCCCAAACTCTGTTTGTATCGCCTTACTATTTGCAACTCGAGAAACAGTAGAAATGTCCATGTCGATTCTTTCCGCAATATCTTTCAGGATCATTGGTCTAAGATTCGTCTCATCCCCATCCAGGAAAAACTCCTTTTGATAGTTTAATATTGCTTCCATGGTTCGCAATAGCGTGTTTTGACGTTGCTTTATCGCATCGATAAACCACTTGGCTGCGTCCAACTTCTGTTTTACGAAAGTGACTGTTTCTTTTAATTTTTTATCCTTCTTATCACTCTTATCGTATGCATCAAACATCTCTGAATACGATCGGGAAATTCGAAGTTCAGGTGCATTTTTTGAATTTAGGCTAATCTCAAATTTATTTCCAACTTGACTAAGCATAAAGTCAGGAATAATATATTGAGTTCTTACTAAGCCTTCTGCCACACCACCTGGCTTCGGATTAAGCCTAGTGATCAAATTAACAGCATCTTTAATTTCTTCCTCAGAGAGGTCACATTTTTTCTGAATTTTTGAATAGTGCTTTTTAGTAAATTCCTCAAAGCAATCTTGGATGATCATCAATGCATGTCGAACAGCTGGATCATCGGGATGCTCTTTTCGCTCCAGTTGTATCATCAGACATTCCTGGAGATTTCGCGCAGCGATTCCTGCTGGATCAAAAGTTTGGATTTTTCGGAGAATTTCCTCCAACTCATCGTAATCTGTTTCTATATTTTGGCTGAAGGCCAAATCGTTAATGATCGCTTCCAAATCCCTTCGGATATAACCATCATTTTCGATACTTCCGATTAGCTGCCTTCCAATTGTTTTTTGACTCTCATCGATTCTTAAAAAATTTAATTGAGAAATCAACTGCTCATGCAAGGAGCTATTACTTGAAATAGGCATTTCACGGTCATCATCATCAGGAGAGTAGTTGCCATCTCCCTGCATTTTGTACCCACCGTAGTCATCATCGAGGTAATCGTCAATATTTACGTCACGTTCTTCTGAAGAAAAATCTTCTTCAAAATTATCTTCATATTCATCATCTGAGCTCTCCTGATCTTCAGTTTTCCCTTCTTCCAAAGCAGGATTTATTTCGAGTTCTTCTTCGATTCTAGTATCAAGTTCTGCAGTTGGCACCTGAAGCAGTTTAATAAACTGAATCTGCTGAGGAGAAAGCTTTTGAGAAAGTGACTGGCTAAGATTTAATTTTTGCATTCAGAATTAGAATAAACCTTGATTACGGTACAAAAAAAGCTTTTCCATTTGAAAAAGCCATCAGATCAAAGTTAGGAAAAAGGAGCAATTTTTTGATAAAAAGCTTATTTAATCGTTTTTTTGCTCTCCACATATTTTAAGCAGGAAATCTTACCTTCCGAAAAATAAATCACCAAATGGCATTTAACAAGCGGGTCAAAATCAAAACCATCCTAGAACAGCCTCCTATTGGCTCAGAAGTAACACTTATGGGATGGATTCGGACCAAAAGAGGAAATAAAAATGTATCCTTCATTGCACTAAACGACGGATCCATTCTCACCAATTATCAAGTGGTGGCAGATCCTTCGTTAATAAGCGAAGAAGTCTTGAAAAAATGTTCTACCGGTGCCTGCATTAAGGCCTCCGGAATAGTCACTGCATCACAGGGATCAGGCCAAAATTCCGAATTAATCGCCTCGACTATTGAAATCCTTGGGGAAGCTGATCCTGAAAAATACCCATTGCAACCAAAAAAGCACTCACTTGAATTTCTTCGAGAGATCGCACATTTAAGAATGCGTACCAACACCTTTAGTGCAGTATTCCGGGTGAGGCATGCTTTGGCTTTCGCAGTCAATAAGTATTTCAACGATAAAGGCTTCTTTTATATCCATACGCCAATCATAACTGCATCTGATGCAGAAGGAGCTGGTGAGACATTCAAGGTGACTACACTGAACTTGAATAATCCTCCAAAAACAGCAGATGGCAAAATTGATTATAAACAAGATTTCTTTGAGCGAGAAACAAATCTGACAGTCTCTGGACAATTAGAGGGCGAATTGGCAGCAATGGCATTGGCAGAAATCTACACCTTCGGTCCTACCTTCCGAGCAGAAAACTCGAATACCACCCGTCACCTCGCTGAGTTTTGGATGATTGAGCCTGAGATGGCTTTCTATGATGCGGAAGACAATGCAGACCTTGCGGAAGACTTCTTGAAGTATGTCATCAACTATGCCTTGGAAAACTGTAAAGAAGACCTTCAATTTCTTGAAGGAAGGCTAGCCGAAGAAGAAAGTGCAAAGCCTGCCGATCAGCGCACAGAGTTGGGCTTGATTGATAAATTAAAATTTGTCTCAGAAAATGACTTTATCCGGATCACCTATACCGAGGCTATTGACATTCTTCGGAATTCCAATCCTAATAAGAAAAAGAAATTCCAATATCTGATCGATGCTTGGGGTGCTGACCTTCAGTCTGAGCATGAGCGATTTTTAGTGGAGAAGCATTTCAAAAAACCGGTAATTCTTACAGATTATCCTAAAGAAATCAAATCCTTCTACATGCGTCAAAATGATGATGGTAAAACAGTAGCTGCGATGGACATCTTGTTCCCAGGCATTGGTGAGATCGTGGGAGGTTCGCAGCGTGAAGAGCGATTAGACGTGCTGACCAAGCGAATGGAGGAAATGAACATCCCTCAAGAAGAAATGTGGTGGTACCTAGATACCAGAAGATTTGGAGCCACACCTCATGCCGGCTTTGGATTAGGTTTTGAGCGGATGGTACAGTTCGTCACCGGAATGGGTAATATCCGAGATGTAATTGCCTTCCCGAGGACACCCGGAAATGCAGAATTCTAAACAAAATCCCTGGCTGAGAAGTCAGGGATTTTGCTTAACTGACAATTTTAATTCTCCGAGCAATAGGAATACAAAGAAGGCTAAATACTATAGCAATGTAGCCGACTAAATTATAGTTGATCAGCTCTCCAGCCACATTTTCTCCGATGATGATTCCAGCTATTAGGGAAGCAAATCCGGTAGCAATTTGCTGAATGGCAGAGTTGAAACTCAGAAAGCTTCCTCGATTCTCGGGCATTGCTGTACCAGTTATGATCGCGGCAGCTGGCACATATCGACCATTGGAGGTTACAAAAAACAGGGTCGATACCATCAAAACAAAAGGAATAGGTGTCACTCCAAGATTGGTGATGATGGCTATTGGAATCACATTCAAAACCATGAAAATGGTAAAAATTCTAAGCTTACCATATTTGTCTGAAAGCTTACCAACCCAAGGG
>JAFMBQ010000519.1 GCA_017858365.1 Algoriphagus sp.
TAGGATTGGCTTTCAATACGGCCTCAAAATCATCCAAAGCCCATTCCAGGTAACCAGCTTTCATCAGTGCAAAGCCTCTATTATATCCTCCAATAGTATGATCTGGCTCAAACTGGACATAGGAATTGAAAGAAGCTGCACAGCCCAAAACATCTCCTCGAAGTCCTCTTACCATGCCTTGATAATAATATACTTTGGCAAATTTAGGTTTGAGATCTTTGGCCATTTCTAGAAATCGCTCAGCAGATTCATATTTCTCGAGCATCATCTGAGTCCTTCCAACTAAGTATAGAATATCAAAGTCTTCGTAATCGATGGTAGCCGCACGAAGTAAATAGAGCTCTGCCTCTTTATAGTTTTTCTTCTCAAAAAGAATTTTGCCGAGTCCCGCAAAAGCCTGAGCATAATCTTTATCAAAATCAATTATTCGCTCATAATCTGCCTTGGCTTTTCCAATTTCACCTATTTCCTCGTAAGAACGCGCTCTGAGATGGAGTGCCTTGACATCAGTCACATGAAAAAAGAGGTAACCATTTAATTCTGATATCGCCTCTTGAAAGTTTCCTTTTTCATAAATACGCTCGATAGAAGGCAAATCTTCTGAGCAGGAACTGAATCCAATAAAGATCAGAAGAATAGTTATGGTATTTAAAAATCGTTTCATAACTAAAGGAAACAAAAAATAAGGCTCAGAAAAAATATTTTATGTTAAATTTTCTGAGCCTGAGTGTTTTATAGTACTCCCTTAGTGCTTGGCAGTTGATTGCTATTTTTTGGGTCAATTGTTACCGCCATTTTGATGGCACGAGCTAGACCTTTGAAAATAGCTTCAATCTTGTGGTGCTCGTTCTCGCCTTCAGCTTTGATATTAAGATTGCATTTTGCGGTATCTGAGAAAGATTTAAAAAAATGGAAAAACATCTCGGTGGGCATATCTCCAATTTTCTCCCGATCAAATTTCGCATCCCAAACAATCCAAGGCCTGCCGCCAAAATCAATTGCGACCTGTGCCAAGACATCGTCCATTGTAAGCAAGAATCCATAACGGTAAATCCCTTTTTTGCCACCCAAAGCTTTTAAATAAGCCTCTCCGAGGGCCAAGCCTGTATCCTCGATGGTATGATGCTCGTCTATGTGCAAGTCACCATTTACCTTAATTTCCAAATCGGTACTTCCATGCTTACCCAGCTGCTCGAGCATGTGATCAAAGAAATGCAAACCTGTTGAAATCTTGCATTGACCACTGCCATCCAGATTTAATTTGATAGAAATCTCTGTTTCGGAAGTCTTTCGGACCACTTCAGCTGTCCGGGGAGGCATTTTCAAAAACTTATATATTTCATCCCAATCGTTGGTCACTAACTCAGCTTCTACAGCCTCATCTCCGATAAATATGGCTTTAGCACCTAGATTTTTTGCAAGCTTCATATCCGTTAGCCGGTCTCCAATCACATAGGAATTCGCAAGGTCATAATCCTCAGAAAAGTATTCCATCAGTAATCCAATATTTGGCTTTCGAGTCACCGCATTTTCATGTTCAAAAGTCTTATCCACATGAATTGCCTTGAAAAAGATATTCTCTTGCTCCAGTGTTTTGAGCATTTTGTATTGTGCTGGCCAGAAGTCTTTTTCAGGAAAAGAAGTGGTTCCCAGACCATCCTGATTGGTTACCATGACCAATTCATAGTCTGTTTCCTCAGCGATTTTTCGAAGGTTAGAGATCGCTTTGGGAAGGAATTCTAATTTCTCCAAACTATCTACTTGAAAATCGGTCGGTGGTTCTTTGATGATAGTGCCATCACGATCAATAAATAATACTTTCTTTTGCATCGCTTTTTAATTTTTTGAAGTAAAAATCTCAGAAATGGCTTCCACCAAGCGCTCGTTTTCAGCCCGTGTTCCTACTGTGATCCGAAGGCAATCTTCACAAAGCAGCACTTTAGATCGATTTCTGACGATTACTTTTTTATCAATCAATTCATCATAGACCAGATTTGCATTCGGCATTTTGACCAATAGAAAATTAGCGTCGGAGGGATGAATTTTATTGATAAAGGCAAAGCTTTCCAATCGAGATTTCAAATATTCGCGTTCTGAAAGAATATCTGTGATCATCGACTTCACTTTTTCATAATTATCCATAGCTGCCAAAACAGTCTCCTGAGTCAAGCCAGAAATATTATAGGGTGGCTTAATTCTATTAAGAATCTTGATCAAATCTTTGGAAGCGAATGCCATTCCTAATCGGAGGGATGCTAAACCCCAAGCTTTTGAGAATGTCTGCATTACTACCAAGTTTTTGAAATTCTTCAATTCGGTGGTGAAACTTGGCTCATCACTGAAATCAATATAGGCTTCATCTACAACAACGATTCCTTTGAATTTCTTTAAGAGATATAAAATATCATCTCGATCGACCTTGTTTCCACTTGGGTTGTTGGGTGAGCAGATAAAAATGATTTTGGTATGCTTATCTACAGCATCGAGTATTTTGTCAGTTCTGAGTTGAAACCCTGCTGTTAATGGTACTTTTTGAACCTCCACATTATTGATAGAAGCACTTACTTCGTACATCCCATAAGTAGGAGGAAGTAAGATGACATTGTCTTTTTCTGGAATACAAAAAGCCCTGAATAATAAGTCAATCGCTTCATCAGAACCATTTCCCAAGAAAATCCTAGAAGTTTTTACTCCTTTGATTTGGGATATCTTCTCCTTGAGTTCTAACTGATAAGGATCAGGGTATCTGTTAAAGTCTTGCACAGTAATCGATCCAAAAGGGTTTTCATTAGCATCCAAAAAGATGCCTTCCTTCCCTTTATATTCATCCCGAGCCGAAGTGTAAGCTTGCAAGGTTGCGATGTGCGGGCGGAGTAATTTCTCTAATTTGAAGCTCATGATTTACTGGATTTTAGTGCATGAAGACGAATGGTGACTGCATTTTGATGTGCATCTAGCAATTCGTTTTTAGCCATGATCTCTACAGTTGGCCCTATAAGCTTCAATCCTTCTGCCGAAATCTTCTGATAGGTGATCTTTTTGACAAAGCTATCCAAAGACACGCCGCTATAATTTCGGGCATAGCCGTAAGTAGGCAAAGTGTGATTGGTTCCTGAGGCATAGTCTCCGGCAGATTCGGGAGTGAAATTTCCAATAAACACCGAACCAGCATTGTAAATGGCTTCCACCACCTCATCCTCATTGGCCACAGCAATAATCAAATGCTCAGGTGCGTAGAAATTGATTAGCTCGATGGCTTTTTCCTGCTCAGGCATAATAACTACACAGGAATTACTCAACGCTTTTTTGGCGATATCCTTACGAGAAAGATTCTTGAGCTGAATATTGATTTCTTTGATTACTTTTTTGGCGAAAATCTCAGTATTTGTTACCAAAATTACTTGT
>JAFMBQ010000520.1 GCA_017858365.1 Algoriphagus sp.
AATATGCAGGAAGAGCAAAAGATAAAAAATTAACCCCAGAGGATTGGGCTGGTAATACTTTTACAATTTCCAACTTAGGGATGTTTGGTATTGATGAATTTACAGCAATCATTAATCCACCAGATGCTTGTATCCTAGCAGTAGGAGGGATCAAAGAGACTGTCATAGTGAAAGAAGGGAAAATGCAAATTGGAAATATCATGAAAGTGACTCTTTCTTGCGATCATCGTGTAGTCGATGGAGCGATAGGGTCTGCATTCCTTTTGACATTAAAAAGTTTACTAGAGGATCCAGTAAGGATTCTAATCTAATTGAACTGCCAAAAAGTCCTGATTTCAGGACTTTTTGCTTTTTGTACGTTTATTGAAGAGAATCTCGACAATCATAAATTGAAATATGCTTGGGTGCATTCGTCAAGTTCAAATAGATATCTAATTATGGAAAGAATAAAATCGACCACGGTAGTTGCGATTCGTCACAATGGCGAAGTAGTCATTGGAGCTGATGGACAGGCTACACTTGGAAATACAATTGCAAAAAGCACAGTGAAGAAACTTAGAGTTTTACAAGGTGGAAAGATCGTAACCGGTTTTGCGGGATCTACGGCAGACGCCTTTACACTTTTGGAGAAGTTTGAAGAGAAACTAGATGCTTTTGGGAATAATATGAAGCGAGCAGCTGTGGAACTAGCTAAAGAATGGCGTACAGATCGAATGCTTAGTAAACTGGAAGCCATGATGATTGTGGCTGATAAGGAAGATATATTGATCATCTCTGGAACAGGAGACGTGATAGAACCAGATATGGAAATAGCTACGATCGGTTCGGGAAGTATGTTTGCGCAATCTGCGGCTCGAGCGATGAAGAAATTTGCGCCTCATCTCACTGCCGAAGAAATGGTCCGGGAAAGTCTGAATATCGCAGCAGATGTCTGCATCTATACCAATCACAACTTGGTGATTGAAAAAGTTAAAGGTTGAAATCACTTTAAAACTAAAAACCGAAGCTAAATAACTTCGGTTTTTTTATGCTTTTTAAAACTTGCCAGCCCTTTTAGCTGTTATCACATAGACTTTGAAAATGTATTATGGAAACTGCTACGGCTAAAAAGACAAATAAGAAAGATTATAGAAAATTGATCCTAGAGGGATTTCGCACCCATGTATTAGAATATGGTACCGCACCCAAATCAATTTTCAAATTCGCAAAAGAATTGAAAATGAAGGAAGAGGAGTTTTATACTTACTTCACTTCGTTTGAATCCATCAAATCAGCTGTCTGGGTAGACATATTCGATGAAACACTTGCTCAAATTGAAGTTCAGGATGTATTTAAAACTTACAGCGCCCGGGAGAAATTTTTGAGTTTCCTGTTCACTTGGATAGAGGAATTAAAGAAAAACAGATCGTATCTCTTGAGCCTTTATGGAGAGGGATCAAAGTCAATGATCGCAATGCCAAAAGAAGTGGCAGAGTTTAAAGAGCGATTCAAGGATTTTGCGAATGAGATTATTTTGGAAGGAAAAGAGACTGAAGAAATCGCTAATCGTCCGATTATTTCTGATCGCTACGATGAAGCGATGTGGTTACAAGCTTGGTTTGTCCTGAAATATTGGTTAGATGATCGTTCTCCTAGATTTGAAAAAACTGATGCAGCTATTGAGAAATCAGTAAATCTTGCGTTTGACTTGATGGGGAAAAGTGCTATCGACTCATTCTTGGATTTTGCCAAGTTTCTATATCAATCCAAATAATCATGGCTGAAAAATTAAAAGAACAACAGGCTATCCCTGTTTCAAAAGTTCAGCGTGCAGCAAAATTTATTTCTACTGGAGCAAAAGTAGGAGGTAATTATGTGAAGCATTATGCAAAAAAGATGGTGAATCCCTCCATGGATAAAGAGGAACTGCACCAAAATAATGCCTCGGATATCTACAATTCATTGAGTGAACTTAAAGGTTCTGCCTTGAAAGTAGCCCAGATGATGTCAATGGATAAAAATCTTCTTCCAAGAGCTTACCAAGATAAATTCACTATGGCGCAATATTCTGCACCACCCTTATCTTATCCTTTGGTAGTTAAGACCTTTCAAAAGCACTTTGCTAAAACACCCGAACAGCTTTTTGACACTTTTACCAGATCTGCAATCAATGCAGCATCTATTGGTCAAGTGCATCAGGCAACAAAAGATGGGAAAATTTTTGCTGTAAAAATTCAATACCCTGGAATTGCAGATTCTGTCAGTTCTGATTTGAAATTGGTCAGACCTTTTGCTTTGCGATTACTCAATATGAATGAACGCGAATTAGATCACTACATGGGTGAAGTAGAAGAGAAGCTCCTTGAAGAAACAGATTACATACTCGAAGTCGAACGATCTAGGGAAATTTCTTCGGAATGTGCTCATATTCCTAATTTGAAATTTCCAATGTATTACGATGAATTCAGCTCAGATCGAATTATAACCATGGATTGGATCAAAGGCTTTCATTTGAAAGAATGGCTAGATACAAATCCGAGTCAAACTTCTAAAAATCAGATTGGCCAAGCACTTTGGGATTTTTACGATCACCAAGTTCATAATCTGAAAAAAGTGCACGCGGATCCTCATCCAGGTAATTTTATTGTACAGGAAAATGATCAGCTGGGAATTATCGATTTTGGCTGTGTAAAAGTCATTCCGGAAGATTTCTATGAAGGGTATTTTGCCTTGATCAAACAAGATCTATTGATGAAAGAGGAAGAGCTAAATCAGATTTTCTTTGAACTAGAATTTATTTCAGATAAAGATACTGCAGAAGAGCAGAGCTATTTTAAAGGTGTGTTCAAAGAGATGATCGGACTTCTAGGGAGACCATTCCATGTGGATCGATTTGACTTTTCAGATGATGGGTTTTTTGAGCAGATATTCAAATTAGGAGATCGAATTTCTAATGAGAAGATGTTTAGAAAATCAAAACAGGCGAGAGGGTCGAGACATGGACTCTACATCAACCGGACCTATTTCGGTTTATATAATTTGCTAAATCAGCTTCAGGCTGAGGTTAATACAACTAAACCTGATTGGTTGAAATAATAAAAGGGAAGCGAAAGCTTCCCTTTTTTAGTTTGTTGAATAGCTAACTCTATAGATTACATTGGCCATGTCGTCAGAGATCAACAAACTGCCATCCGGTAATTCCTGCACATCAACTGGTCTTCCCCAAGCTTCTTGAGTTGCTTCATTCAGCCAGCCAGAGATAAAAATTTCTTCTGCTATTACCTTTGAATCAGCTCCAATTTTTTCTAATGTGACTTCATAGCCAGATTTTTTACTTCGGTTCCATGAGCCGTGTTTAGCGACTATAATTTGGTTCTTATAGGATTGAGGAAACATTTTCCCCTCATAAAATCGCATCCCTA
>JAFMBQ010000048.1 GCA_017858365.1 Algoriphagus sp.
TCACCATAGCGATCATAGCTGGCTATATCTGATCGATCCTCAACAAACACAGGTAGATATTCCCCTTCAACCTCATCCCAAATGATAAGAATGTAAGCATAGGAAATCTTACTAGATCTACCTTGTGCTAACCAGGATTCGAAAAGTGATTCTTCTAGCGATTTGGGAAAGTCCCGACCATCAAACATGGTAAATTGTTTTGTGCGTTTAAATATAGCCCATGGAAAAATCCTTGAGCTATTTATTATTTCATTTGGCTAAAAATGAAGCTAATAATCCTTGGAAATGATGAACTCCCCGCTCCATTTTCGGTGAAAAGCGCCCCGTTTGATAGACTCTTGAAGACATCCCTTTAAAAACCCCTTCCACTACAAATTCATCTTCTCGCTCTACCTTGTCCAAGGTAGCACCAGCCCCTGTGTCTAGCTTGGATTCATCATAAACGTAAGTATGAAAGCTTACTTTGGTTCGATTCAGAGCAACCGGTTTCACAATATTGATGGAGCATCCCCAGGGGTAAAAATTGAACATAATATTGGGAAAGATCCAGAAATAATAGGCGGAGATCTGCTTTCCAAAATCTTCATGGCCAACTGGTAAATCAAAGACGTGCTCCCCTCCTGCCGAATGACCGACTTGGAGATTGCAATGCGGATAAAGTACGGTCTCATATTTCCCATAGTCCAAGGCTTCATTGAGACTGTCATGTACAAAAGGAATGTGAAAGCCCTCCAAATAATTATCAGAATACAATGCCCAATGCGTATTTACCAAGTAATCCTTGTTTCGACTTTTATCTTCTTTGAATTCTAGGAGCGGAAGGAAGCCTACCTTATTATCCATTGCATCGATCACCGATTGGAAATCCATCGAGTCATCCAAACCTGCAAAAAGCCAAGGCCCCCATTGCTTCAATGGGAAGCGATGTAAATTATCAGCTGCTCTTGGGAAGTCCTGTGCTTCCTTAAATTGCGGCATATGCTGGAATTCTCCCTGTAAATCGAACCGACGTCCATGATAGGAGCAGGTAATCTGTCTTGATTTGCAGGGATCATGACAAAGGATATTCCCTCTATGTGTACAGACATTGGAAATACAGGAGATTTTCCCTTTGTCATTTGTCAAAAGCATGGGTTCCTCCAAGCCAAATTCCAAAAAATGAAATGGATGGACTTGTTGATTCAAGGAAAGCAAACTTGTATCGCCCACAAACTGCCAAGTCTTAGCAAATACTTTCTCTACCAGCTCATCAAAAACCGTTTTAGAACGGTAAAATGAAGAAGGTAAAGTCTCAGCTTGAGTAATATCGGGATGTATATGGTATGCTTTCAATTATCTAATTAACTTGTTTGCATCCAAAATAAGTAATTCCACCCAATTCAGATTTCCTTTTGAAAGAAACTTCCTCCTCCCGACAGTTGGGTTTGATTCAGTAATCTCTTTGGTGGCTGGAGGAATGATCGGTTCAGGGATATTTACACTTCCAGCGGTCTTAGCTAATTTTGGAGCGATCAGCCTTGTGGGTTGGATTGTGGCAGCTGTGGGAGCCTATACCCTAGCTCATATGATGGGCCGATTGAGCAAAGTCATTCCCGAAAGTGGCGGTTCCTATGCCTATACCAAAACCGCTTTTGGTGAATTGCCGGCATTTATAGTGGCTTGGGGATTTTGGTTGTCTATGTGGAGTACCAATGCGGCTATTGCTTTAGCTTTCACAGGGTATTTAAGCATTTTTATTCCAGCTTTAAAAGATTCGGTTTACTTATTTGCCTTCGCTTCATTAAGTGTGATTTGGGGTTTGACAGTCTTGAATGCCTACTCAATCCGATCTTCTGGTAATCTTCAGGTAGTCACGACTGCTTTGAAAATTATCCCAGTTTTAGTCGTGGCAGTTGGAGGAATTTTCTTTTTCAATCCAGAACATTTTACGCCACTCAATCTTTCTGGATCTTCCGATTTCCAAGCTATTACTAGTGCTTCGGTGCTTTGTTTTTTTGCTTTTATGGGAATCGAAGCAGCCACCATTCCTGCAGATAATATAAAAGACCCTGAAAAAAATATTTCCAAAGGAACGCTTATTGGCGTTTCGCTGGTAGTATTTCTATACCTATTAAGTAGTATTTCATTGTTTGGCGTATTATCTCCGGATGAGTTAGCAGGAAGTATGGCGCCATTAAGCGATGCGGCGACACTTATATTCGGAGAGAATGCAAGCTATTTTATAGCTTTTGGAGCCTGCATTTCCACTTTCGGGGCATTGAACGCTTGGATTTTGATTCAAGGTCAAATTTCACATGCCATGGCAAGAGATGGACTTTTACCAAAGGTCATGGCTACTAAAAATAAGTACGGCATTCCAGGCAATGGATTAGTCGTTTCGAGCCTTTTCGTGAGTTTAATTTTGATCCTCAACTTCAGTAAAAGCTTTGGGGATATTTTCTCCTTCATGGTCTTGCTGACTACCGTGACTTCTTTATCTTTTTACCTAGCGGCTGCCTTGGTCTATAGCTATTTTTGCTACCAAAAGCAGTTCGGTTTTGAATTCACTATCAAAACAGGCCTAATCGCATTTATTGGGATAGGATTTAGTATTTGGTTATTTGTAGGTTCGGGAATTGAGGCTATAGTTTGGGGGTTAGTTGGGATTCTCCTAGGTCTTCCCGTATATTATTGGAGTAAAAAAAATAACAAATGAAGACCTGTCATTCTGACTTTGGCTTGATCCAAAGCATCTTATTGAAGCCAGCTCTGGCGGCTTTCCAATCTGAAGAAAAAATAGCCCAAGAATGGGAAAAGCTCAATTATACATCCAAAGTAGATTTTCAAAAGTCATTGGATGAGTACCGGCAATTTGAGGTGTTTTTCAAAAATCAGGGTGCAATAGTTCATACACTTCCAGAGTCTGAAAGCAGTCTTGATTCGATCTATTGCCGAGATGCCGCTTTGGCCACAGACTTTGGATTGATTCTTTGCAACATGGGAAAGGTGGCCCGAGGCTCAGAGCCGGAGGCCATTGCGGCGTATAGTATGCAAAATGGCATTTCTATTCTCGGAAAGGTAGAGTCACCAGGCACTTGCGAAGGCGGAGATATGTGCTGGCTAGATGAAAAGACACTGGCTGTTGGCCATACCTACCGAACCAACTTAGAGGGGATTCGACAAGTAAGAGAACTCCTTGAGCCTAAAGGAATCGAAGTGCTTCAAGTCGAGCTTCCTCACTACAAAGGTCCTTCAGATGTCTTTCACTTGATGTCGATAATCAGCCCGTTGGACAAAGATCTAGCGATCGTGTATTCGCCGCTTATGCCAATTTATTTCAGAGAGGAATTAATCAAAAGAGGCTTTAGGCTTGTCGAATGTCCTGAGGAAGAATTTGATTCTATGGGCTGTAATGTTTTGGCTTTGGCACCCAGAAAATGCCTCGTAGTGGATGGAAATCCGATCAGCGCAAAAAGACTGAGAGAAGCTGGTTGTGAGGTAATACCCTATTTAGGAAATGAGATAAGTCAGAAAGGCTGTGGTGGTCCTACTTGCCTCACCAGACCTTTGGTTAGGGTGATTTAAGCTGAGTTTTGTTTTCGGTCAATGGAATTTTCAAATGCATTCTGGCAAGGATCAAATTAGAACGGTTGGCTTGGAATCAGTACTTAAAATCTTTTGCTCCAAAATTTAAGTTTCCCTTTATTGCTCGATTTTACTAATCGATAACTGTCTGGAATCTCTTCACATTCACCACAATAGGTGACGATTTTAGTTCCAAGGGGAGCTGAATCAAAGCGCTCTTTTAAAAATAGGATAAGGGTATTGAATTTATCCAAGTTAAACTCATTTTCCTTTTCCAACTTATCTTTTAAATTGATATTCTCTTCGAAAGAATTGAAAAAATAAAAGTTGTCATAGCTAGTAAAATCAATATTCATCATGTCATCATGGATGAAATCTAAATTTCCCAGTTGATATGCTAATGCTAATTTCCTTGAAATCTGAACGAGATTTTCTCTTTGTTCTACCCCTGTGATTTTAGAGTTAGAATTGGCTGCTGCGATTAGACAAAATTTACCTGAACCCGAACCTATATCAAGAACTGATTTTCCCTCGGCACTTAAAAATTCAATAGCTTTTTTAGCAATAGCTACAGGAGTCCAATGTGTACTGGACAGCGTTTTTATTTTTTGAGGATAAAGGGAGTCAAATTCCTTATCGGAAATGGTATTTAGGTCCATAGAAACAAAAAACCTTACTTGATAAACTTAGGTGGATGTTGCTCCTCAAAATCAGTAGCAGCTTGATAGGCTTTCGCCAAAGCTAAAATACTTCCTTCGTCGTAGAGATTTCCGATCAGCGTAAAACTTGTAGGTCTTCCTTTTTTATCCAACCCATTAGGAATGCAGACCACTGGATGTCCACTTAGATTGGTCCCCATCAATTGACGGAAGTCAGAAGTTGGTGCGATAATCACGTCATATTGACTGAAAAGCGTATTTAATTCTTCGATTAGCTGTCTCCGTTGTCGATTAGCTTGCAGGTATTCTACTGCAGGAATAAAACGAGATTGACGAAGGGAATTTGCGCGTGAGTTTTTCTGCTGCTCCACCATGATATCCACTTCACCGGACCGAACGAGCTCATCAAAGAAAGCTCCTGCTTCGGCTCGTAAAATAATATCAAAAACAGCATAGGGATAATCTTCTGGAAAAGCGATCGAATCCAGTTTCACTCCTAATTTCTGAATTACTTCCAAAGTGGCTTGGAGATTCTTGCCCACATCTGTAGTATCCTTATCTATTTCTCCTTTCAAATAGGCTACTTTTAATTGGCCTGGAGTCTTAGTTGAACGATTAAAAGGAACATCATTCGTACTCGGATCTTTTACATCTTTGCCATAAATGGCTTCAAAAACTATTTCTGCATCTTCAGCGGATCGTGTGATAGGGCCGATTTTATCCATAGACCAACTTAAACTCATCACGCCATGGCGGCTGACCCTTCCATAAGTAGGGCGAAGTCCTGTCACTCCATTCCGGCTAGCAGGACCAACGATAGAACCTAAAGTTTCCGTGCCAAGGGCAAAAGCGACTAATCCAGCAGAGGTGGCGGAACCAGAACCTGCGGACGAACCACTTGCACCTTGCGTTAGATCCCAAGGATTTTTTGTTTTTCCACCAAACCAAACATCTCCCCTAGCCAAAGCTCCGGAGACTAATTTCGCAATCAAAACTGCCCCTTCGGCTTCCAGTTTTTGAACAACCGTAGCCGTATAGTCTATTACTTGATCTTCATAAGGCTTTGATCCCCAAGTGGTCTTATACCCTTTTACAGCCATCAAATCCTTTACGCCATAGGGAATCCCATGAAGAATTCCTTTGTAATTCCCTGCTGCAATTTCTCGATCCGCTCGTTTTGCCTGAGCCAGAGCCAAGCTATCAGTAAGCGTAATCACAGCTAAGAGTTGCCCGTCATAACGCTTGATTCGATCGATATACAAAAGAGTAAGTTGCTCCGAAGTGATTTTTCGATTTTTGAGTAGAGAAGCAAGCTTCGGAATTGAGTAAAACGCAACTTCCTGCAAATCATCAGGAAGCTCCACTCCTTCTGGAATTAGAAATTCTGGATTTTCTTTTTTCTCCGGAAATTGAAACCCCAAAGGATGTGGATCAAACATCATTGCAGGAAAGGTCTCGTTTGAGGTCTTGAAGAGCCGAAGAGAATCGTATGCCAGCTTGTTCTCAACTAAATAGTCATACATGGTATCGATCGCTTGATCTGAAAATTCAAGCCCCATTAGCTTTTGACTGGATTTGACATCCTTTTTCGAAAAAGCGGACTCATTGCTTTTGCATGAAACTATTAAAATGAGGACAAGTAAAAATTGGAGAATGCGAACTGTACAGTTATTCATAAAAAGAATTGAGAGTGTTTATCAAAATCTAAAGCATTTGAATTTTGTGAATATAACTTCACTGGAGGAAAGAAAAAACTGATTTTATTCTGCTTGGCTACCGCTTATTTTGTCTTTGATGACTTTCTGATTTAAATCTCTATAAGATTCAAATCCCAAGGATTAGTATATTTAATGATTAATTTTTCGAAAAACTTAACCCACTCAGCAGATGAAAACGCAACACTATTTACTAGCTATTTCTTTTTTGGCCATGATTTCATGTACTTCTCGATCTTCAAGAGACCGCATAGCCTCAGGCGAAACTGTCACCGATGAACGTAATCTTAACGGGATTTCTCAAGTGAAAATTTCGGGGATAATGAACCTTTACCTAAGTCAAGGAGACAATGAATCACTCCGGATTGAAGGAGACGAAAAAGCTATTTCCTTGCTTGAAATAACCGAAAATGGAGACCTCTTAGAAATTGGATATGAGGATGAGGATAATGTCAAAAATATCTTTGAGGACTTTTCTCCAGATATCTATTTGACTATTTCTGATTTGCGAAAGCTAAGTTTTGATGGAGTAGTAAATATCGAAAGTGAAAATACTTTCCAAGTGGAAGAGCTCATCATTACTGGTGATGGTATCGGAAAGATTGACTTGGAAATTGAAGCTAAGATGATCGATGCCACCTTTAATATGATGGGGAATATTGTCCTTCGGGGAAATGTAGAAACGATTAAACTATCCAATGAAGGAATGGGCAAGATCGATGCTTCAAAACTTATTGCCCAGAAAATGACCTTGAGTTCTTCGGGAATAGGTAAGGTAGATGTGTACTGTGAAGATGAATTATCGATCACTGTAAACGGAATAGGATCAGTTAATTATAGTGGTAACCCTAAAGTGATTAAGAAAGATGTAAATGGCATCGGTAAAGTGAGTGAGAATTAACTGTTCTAAAAATTATTCCTTTTGAACGCCAGTTCCCTCATTAAAATATTTTTCTCATATGAAGTACTCTATTGAATCCGAAGATCTTCAGGTTGAAGTCAATTCAATTGGTATGGAGCTTTCCTCCATTCGATCCAAACATTCCAATCAAGAATACATTTGGCAGGGGAATCCTGCTTTTTGGACTGGACAGGCACCCGTATTATTTCCAATTGTTGGAGCCTTGAAAAATGGGCAGATGATTCATCAAGGAATTTCCTATTCCTTAGAGCGGCATGGGTTTGTCAGAGATTCTCCCAAACCAATATTGATCGATTCGGGGACAAATTTCCTCCGATTTGGAATGACTTGGGATGCAGAAACATTGAAAATTTATCCATTCAAATTCAGCTTAGAAATAACGTTTTTGTTGGAAGGGAAAAGCATATCCATTCAGCATCAGATAACCAATACAGGTGCAGGCGACGAAGCTATGCTGTATTCAATTGGTGGTCATCCAGCATTTAATTGTCCGCTAAAGGCGAATGAAAGCTATGAGGATTATTCTTTAGAATTTGAAAAGGAAGAAACAGCTGCTACTTGGTTGATCGATCCATCTGGCTTGATCAGTTTGGAGCAAAAGCCCATGCTTGACCACACCAAAAACTTACCGCTTCACTCCCATCTGTTTGATCATGATGCCTTAGTTTTTAAAAATCTGAAATCTAGAAGAGTTAAGCTAGTTCATCAAAAGAAGGGACCTGTTCTTGCGGTTGATTTTCAAGATTTTAATTACCTCGGGATTTGGGCAAAGCCAGCCGCTCCTTTTGTATGCATTGAGCCATGGTTGGGCATTGCCGATTCGGTGGATAGCAGCCAAAATCTCGAAGAAAAGGAAGGGATTCTAAAATTGGCTTCCGGTCAATCAGATCAAAAAAGCTACTCTATTAGTATTTTGGAATAACTAATTCTTAAAACAAAATCAGCTTGTACAAGCGTATAAGTCCCCTTTCCAGATCACTACCGCATTATCCATTATAGCTGGATTGATTCCAGCATTTGCAGATAATATACCTATTTGATCACCTGTGCAGGAATAAACTGGAATAACCGAATTGCAATTGGGGCAACAGTTTCTCAAGACAAATACATCATTGCCCTCGAAGGTTGTTTTTGAAATCGAATAGTATACTCCAAAATAGGAATCGTTGAGTTCGTTGGTTAGGGTATTTAACCAGGGTAAGTCTGCGACTGGGTCTGTCGTGCCACAGATTAATGTAGGTTCTTCCTCTTCTTTGCAAGCGAAGGTAAAAACGATTAAAAACAGGAGTGACGATATTAGCTTTTTCATGATTTTATCTTTTTATAAATCCACTTTCTCGGAATATTCCCTACGCATTAAAGTTAGAAATAGGTTTCAATAACTCTTGGATTTTTATGGTTTATCAAAAAAGCTATTTGTAAGCACTACAATCTAATTGCATCGAACTATTTCCTCAGAAAAGATGCTTGTATAGGGTTAAAGAGATTATCCTGCTTAAATCAGGAAACTTCTTTCAATTTACTTCCTCATAGTTTAATCAATTAATAAAGTGCGATTGATTAAACCAAGTCACCAAAAACAAGTTTTGAAACTATGCTAAACTGGAACGACATTATCAAATTTGCCAACAATGGTAATCCTACTCCGCCTAAAAGAGTAGAAAAAACTGAAAAGGAATGGAAAGAATTACTCAGTTCGGAGGCATTCTATGTGGCAAGACAAAAAGGGACTGAGCGGGCGCACAGCTCTGATATGTGTAGCCTTTTTGAGCCCGGGAAATATGCCTGTGTTTGCTGTAAGACTCCTTTGTTTGACTCGAGTGTAAAGTTTGAAAGCGGAACTGGCTGGCCATCATTTACCCAGCCAATTGAAGTGGAGAATGTGGGTTACCATAAAGATGTAAGTTTCGGAATGGTCAGAGTCGAGGCACTATGCAATGTCTGCGATGCCCATCTCGGGCATGTATTCCCAGATGGACCAGCTCCAAGCGGATTGCGCTATTGCGTCAATGCAGTGTCGCTTGAAAAGATGGAAGAGAAATAAATTTCCGGAAAGTCATTTATCCTGAATGCGCAAATTAAAATTTTGAGTATTCAGGTATTTTTTGTCTTATAATTTTCAGTTGATTTCTTCTGAACTATTGGCTTTCGAAAAATTAATATTTTGATATGAAGGTAAAAGTAGGGATTATTGATCTTGATGAACCCAAACACTGATCTTGACACTATTCGGCTTAATTTTTCGCCAAGCGATTTACTCCTTCTTAACCTAGCACTCGCGTTGATCATGTATGGTGTAGCTTTGGATCTTCGATTTAAAGACTTTGCTTACCTAGCTAAAAACCCAAAATCCTTCTTTTTAGGCTTATTTTCCCAGTTTATTCTACTTCCATTTTTGACTTGGTGCCTAGTCTTGGTGATGCAGCCACCTCCTTCAGTAGCTTTGGGAATGTTTCTAGTCGCAGCTTGTCCAGGTGGCAATGTTTCTAATTTTCTCAGTAGTCTCGCAGGAGGAAATACAGCCCTATCAGTAAGTTTGACAGCATTTTCTAGTAGTAGTTCGGTTTTATTAACACCATTCAATTTTGCGCTTTGGGCAGGTTTTTATGGACCGACGTCCAATTTGATTCGAGAGATCGGATTAGACTATAGGAATGTATTCTTTACAGTCGCACTTATCCTTGGCTTGCCTTTGATTCTTGGGATTTTGACTCGTCAATACTTGCCAGACTTAGCTAATCGCTTTGCGAAAATCTTAAAACCACTAAGCATTGTGATTTTTTTGGCATTCGTAGTTATTGCATTTTTGGGAAATTTGGACCTTTTCCTGAAGTACATAGGAATGATTTTTCTCTGGGTATTTGCTCATAATCTAGTTGCCTTAAGTGCAGGATATTTAACAGGGAAAGTCTCTGGATTACCCTTAGCAGATGTAAAGACCTTGACTATCGAAACAGGAATTCAAAATTCAGGTTTGGGGCTAGTTTTAATTTTCACTTATTTTGACGGATTGGGAGGTATGGCTATCATTACCGCCCTTTGGGGAATTTGGCATTTGATTTCAGGATTGACTATCGCAAGTCTTTGGAAATCAAAAGTAGAACCCGTACATCTTGAAACTAGTAAATGATCTACCTCTTAAATTCCTTTCTCATATTAATGACTAAAATCGCGCTTCGCGGCTATTTTAGAAAAATCATAATCGAAGGAAAATCTAATATTCCAAAAAATTGCCCGATTATCTTAGTAGCAAACCATCAAAATGCATTGATTGATCCCTTACTTTTAGGTACTCACACAAGTCTCAACGCTCACTTTCTTACCCGAGCTTCAGTATTCAAAAATCCCATTGTAGCCAAATTTTTAGGCTGGATCAGAATGCTCCCAGTATATCGTGTCCGGGATGGATTCGCTACTATTCAACAAAATCAAAAAACATTTGAGCAGACTTTTGAGGTACTACGAGAGAATGGAACGGTCATCATTTTTGCAGAAGGAAGTCATAGCTTGATTCGCAAGCTTCGCCCGTTGAGTAAAGGTTTTACCCGGATAGCTTTTGGACTGAAAGAAAAATATCCTGAAAAAAACCCTGTTATACTTCCAGTGGCATTGGATTACAGTGCACATCGACGATCTGGAAGTCGAGTTCGAATCACCTTTGGTCGACCCATCCAAGTCGATATGCCAGCTCCCCAATCAGGCCAATTGACTAAAGCAGTGGAAACTGCTCTGAGTAAATTGGTGGTAACCATTCCAAGTATGGACTATGAAGAGAAGTTAGAATCCTTGATCGATCATAACGTT
The DNA here is from genome assembly GCA_017858365.1 of Algoriphagus sp. GTDB lineage: Bacteria > Bacteroidota > Bacteroidia > Cytophagales > Cyclobacteriaceae > Algoriphagus. Next base: position 10,665 of record JAFMBQ010000048.1, read on the forward strand.
GATCTCAGTTCTAGAGCTGATGTGACTCTTTTTCTAACTGAAGGAAAAGTCCCAAATCCAATAAAACAATCAAGTGGATTAGTAAATAAGCTCATGAAAATCTTTCACTTGCCGCTTTTTCTGCTTTGGATTTGGAAAAGTCCGAGCATTCAAGATAAGGTTTTTGATAGCACTTTTAAGTTTTTAATCGGCTTTGTTTTCGCTCCCATTTGGTACCTGCTTTTAATTGTCCTCGGTCTCAGCACGTCCATTGGATCTTGGGCAGTTTCCATCTTACTATTAGCTTGGATTACAGTTTGGTTCAACAAAAATCCGCAGGAATAAGCTGGGAAAAACCAAATATTATTTGGGATATTTTCTACCTTTGTTTGAAAGATTATAAACCCAAATAACGCTGAAATGACCGAAGATTTTCTTCCCCTCAATGGTACTGATTATGTAGAGCTCTATGTAGGCAACGCCAAACAATCCGCTTTATACTATCAATACGCTTTTGGTTACGAACTAATAGCCTATTCCGGTCCAGAGACTGGGGTTCGTGATCGTGCCTCTTATGTTTTGAAACAAGGTAAAATAAGAATAGTCTTGACCTCCCCAATGCAACCAGAAGGACCTATCTCAGCTCATATCCAGCTTCATGGTGATGGGGTGAAAGTATTGGCACTTTGGGTGGATGATGCTGAGAAATCTTGGAAAGAGACTACTTCTAGAGGAGCAGTTTCCATTTCTGAACCTGAAGTCCTCAGTGACAAATTCGGATCGGTTAAAGTGGCTTCCATCAAAACTTACGGCGATACGATTCACACCTTCGTAGAGCGAAAAAATTATTCGGGGGTTTTTCTTCCAGGTTATATGCCAAGAAAGAGTGCCTTCACTCCTACCTCAATTGGTTTACAGTTTATTGATCATTGCGTGGGTAATGTAGGATTAGGCGAAATGGATAAATGGGTGGAATTCTATGAAAATGTCATGGGATTCAAGCTATTGATCACCTTCGATGACAAAGATATCTCCACCGAATATTCAGCTTTGATGTCCAAAGTGGTTTCCAATGGAAATGGTTATGTGAAGTTCCCTATCAATGAGCCAGCCGAAGGCAAAAAGAAATCTCAAATCGAAGAATATTTGGACTTCTATAAAGGACCTGGAGTTCAGCATATGGCAATCGCTACCGATGATATTATTCATACTGTAGGAGAATTGAGAAAAAGAGGTGTGGAATTCTTAGAAGTTCCTAGCTCTTATTATGAAGATCTTTTAGACCGTGTAGGTCAAATTGATGAAGACTTACAGCCACTGAAAGAGTTGAATATCCTGGTAGATCGAGATGAGGAAGGATATTTATTGCAAATATTCACCAAACCTATACAAGATCGTCCAACGCTGTTTTTCGAGATTATCCAGCGAAAGGGAGCGAAATCCTTTGGAAAGGGGAATTTCAAAGCGCTTTTTGAGGCGATCGAGCGAGAACAGGAATTAAGAGGTAATCTCTAAGTATAAAAAACCGGCTAATCGCCGGTTTTTTTGTTTCCTCCTCTCAATGGAAAAGATTAATTTCTTGCTCAAATTAATCATTATGAAATCATTTTTAAAAATCCTTTCGGCTACAATCAAAGGGGGCCTCTTCTTCTTACTTCCGATTGTCATTGTGATTTTGCTCGGTGAGAAAGCGATAAGCATTCTCAAGCCACTTTCAATTGTTATTACCTCAAAGTTGGGCTTGGATGGAGGTCGATTCTTCGATGCGAATTATTTGGTTTCTATCCTGATTGTAATTATCCTTTGTTTCATCGCAGGGTGGATCGCCAAAATCGGATTCGGGCAATTGATGATCAATTGGATTGAGAACAATATCCTAATTCTCTTTCCAGGCTATCAATTGATGAAATCCACTATGGAAAATCAAGTAGGAATTCAATCTGGATCTAATTTCCCCGTAGTATTGGTGCCGATTGATGGACTTATGTTTGCATTCCATATGGATACTTTACCTGATGGGAAACTAGTCGTTTTTGTACCAGGAGCGCCAAATGTGATGGAGGGGAATGTGATAATATTTGAAAGAGACCAAGTCCAAAAAACAACTATAACTATGGCAGAAGTGAAAAAAATCATGCGTCAACTTGGCGCAAATTCCGCAAATAGTTTCAAGTAATAAATTTAACTCTATCAAAAAAAGGCCCGAAATCCACTAAGGATTCGGGCCTTTTTAGAAAGGGGAAAACTATTTATAAAGGCTTGAATGGATCTCTTTCAAAAAATTCTCGTCGAACTTTACAATCTTTCGATCATAAGTCATCAAGCCATTGGTCTCAATTTCCACATCAGTAGTCTGGGTATAAATCGCTCCCGCCAAACCCAAAGGAATTAACTTTTTTAAATCAACCATTAATTTCTTATAACGAGCCTGGAGATCCTCCTTGGAGGTAAAACTCTGATAGCCCCAATTATCCTTGTTTAGCCAAGTGTGTCCTTCCACTGGTAAGCCCAACCCCCCAAATTCGCCCAAAATCATCAACTTATTTTTCCCATAAATTTCTGGATCAGGCATTACCGGATCGGGGTAATTGTGCAAATCGAGCATATCTCCTACCACATCGGAACCTTCCATTTCAAAATTTCCCCCACTAGCTGAATTGATTAGTCGAGTTGGATCAAGCTTTTTGGTCAAGTTTACAATCTCTGTTGTTTTAAATTGGCCCCAAGCTTCATTAAAGGGAACCCATGCAATAATTGAGGGGAAGAACTTAAACTCGTTCATGATTTCGGTCCATTCAGTCTTAAAGATTTCTTCACTTTCGGCTGTACGCTCCTTGTACATTCCTTCACGGATTACCCCAGGACGAACTTCCCATCGATTCCCCATATCTCCACTTGGCATGTCTTGCCAGACTAGCATCCCAATCCTATCTGCATGATAATACCAGCGAGCCGGTTCCACTTTCACATGCTTACGAATCATGTTGAAACCCATCTCCTTGGTTTTGACGATATCAAAAGCTAAAGCTTCATCATTTGGCGCAGTGTATAAGCCATCAGGCCACCAGCCTTGATCCAGTGGACCATATTGGAAAAGTGCCTCTCCATTTAAAAACATCCGCTGGAAACCGTCGGAATCTTTGGCCATTCGGATGTCTCGATAGGCTGCATAGGAAGTGATTTCATCAATCACCTTTTTCCCCTGGAGCAAACTTACTTTCACATCGTATAGAAAAGGGCTGTCAGGAGACCAAGCTTTAGGATTGGAAAGCTGGATAGTTTTCAAATCGGAAATTGAGCCAGTGCTTGAATAAACTTCCTTTTCACCATCTTTTATAACGATTTGTAAAGTCATCCCATCAGTATTTCCAATAATCTCCTGAGAGAATACTAGCGCAGAATTCCCCCAATCAGTTATCGAATAGATTGATTTCAAATAAGTGCTCGGAACAGATTCTACCCAAACAGTTTGCCAGATTCCAGTTACTGGAGTGTACCAAATTCCTTTTGGATTTTTGACTTGTTTGCCGCGAGGCTGAGGTCCTGAATCACTTGGATCCCAAACTCGCATTTTGATTTTCTGAGTTTTTCCTTTAACTAAGTAGGGAGTGATATCGAAGCTGAAAGAATCGAACCCACCACGATGAATTCCTGCATTTTGATCGTTCACCCACACTTCTGCTTCCCAGTCTACTGCTCCAAAATGAAGTAAAATTCGATTTTTCCCTCGAGTCAAGTCTAAGTCGAAATCATGTTCATACCAGAGTTCAGCCTCTGGTCCTACCGTCTTTTGAACTCCTGACAGCAATGATTCCACAGCAAATGGAACTGCTATTTTACCGTCTGCTATCGCAGCAGGGTTTCCTCCTTTGGCTGCTATCGCATAGTTCCAAAGACCATTGAGATTCTGCCAGTTCTCTCGCACTAATTGAGGTCTGGGATATTCTTGATGCGAAGCCTCAGGATTGACTTGATCCGTCCAATTAGTTTTTAAAATTGGACCTTGTGCCATCGCCATTCCGCTGATGAGCATGAAAAAAAATAAACTTAATAGGTTTCGCATAGGAATTGGGTTAGTGTATGTTATTAGTAATTCTTTTTGAAATAGGTCTAGTTTCCTCTATTTAAATTCAAACCACAGGATCATCGAATATCCCTGATCTCCACTGTGAGAAACTCCATAGGACTTTTGACCTTGAGGCCCCATCTCTTCTGCAAGGTGAAATTTGGTACCAATCGGAGGTATTTTAAATAGAAATGAGAGATCGCTCTTCGGTAAAGTAGGTTTCACTCCTGCTGTCGAAAGCTCAGGATATTCAGGTTTGAAAAGCCCTAAATATAAGCCTGGGGTTTCAGTTCTGATCTCCATTTTCCCTTCTGTAGTGGTCAATTCGAGTGCGTGGAAATTGGAATGGTAACCTTTAAATTCTGGGTAGATCAAGTTTTCAAAACTGTGCCCCGTCATCGTGTTATTGTATTTCTTCTCCCATAGTCCAAACTCAGTTCCCTTCAATCGATTTTGCCAAACTCGGTAGGGTCCATTTCCGATCCACTTTGCGGAAACTACTTTTTCCTCAGGAAAAGAAAATCCAAGACCTAACAAATCGATCGCATTCCCTCTGAAATTAGGAGCTGAAGATTCCATTTTTAGCTTTCCATCTTCATAGATTGTCCAAGTAATCGCTGCTGGGTAAGGTTTAAATGATGCGCCAATTTGAATCGAACCATCTTTAAGGCGTTCCCAAGTTACCTCAGAGACCTCGGACAACATAGACTCGATCCCTTCGATTTCTGGGTTTTGTGCTAGCGAAATTAAATTTCGATTAACTCGAACCAGTTCTAGAT
>JAFMBQ010000521.1 GCA_017858365.1 Algoriphagus sp.
CATTTTGAGCGTTTGAAAAGCTATAAATATATGCAATTAAAAGGACACCTCTACCGCCAGAAATGATTTTTGGAGCAATTGGTCTGTTCTTTTGTGTTCAATTGCTAGTAATCTATTTATTATTTAACAAAAATTCAATTAATCACTTTTCACAAAGTAATTAATGAGATGATCCAAAATTCACAACCAAAGAAGTACAAATTCGCATTACTTTTTTGGCTCTTTATTTATCCTGTGTTCACAATACTTTCTAAAAGCCTAATACCTTTAATGACAGAAACCCCAAGTCTTTCATAAAACTTTATTTTGAGTTTGATACTCGTTCCTTTAATGGCTTGGGTTATATCCCATTTATAAATAGAAGGTTTTTTAACTGGTTAAGAAAATAAAAAACGGAATACAAGAAGGTATAAAAGTAATAGCGGTTTGGGTGTAAACTCAAACCGTTTTTGTATTCAATTCTGTATCTTAATGTCTGTAAAGAAAAAGCATTTAATTCGCTACCGCTCTTAATATTAGCCGTTAGCTGTAATTATGACAAAAACCAATTTTCAATAAAACCAATGACGATGAAAGAATATAACTTTTGCCAAAGTTGTGGTTTCCCACTAAAGAAAGACAAAAAAGGTGGAGGAACAGAAAAAGATGGTGCCATCAGTAAAAAGTATTGTTCCATGTGTTACGAAAATGGAGATTTTTTAACACCTCCAGAGGTAGACACTGCTGAAAAAATGCAAAAATTCTGTATTCAGGAAATGAAAAAAGATGGAATGAACGGGATCTTTGCATGGTTGGCAACGAGACCCATCCCCAAGTTGGAAAGATGGAAAAAGTAAAAGTGGCTGACCAATAAAGATGAAAATGGTTTATATGAACAAAGAGCCGAATAGTTAATGAACAAACAACAAATAATAGAATGGTTATTGCAAGGTGATGCATCCATTCAATATCAGACATGGCGTGATTTGTTGGGAAGTGATAAAAAGAAATTTCAAGAAAGGATAGCTAGTGAAGGATGGGGCTTAAAATTCCTGTCTATGCGAAATTCGAATGGTCTTTGGGGCGATAGATTTTATCAACCAAAATGGACTTCTACTCACTACACCTTACTTGATCTTCGCAATTTAAATCTACCTCCTAAAAATGAGGTTGCGAAAGAGACTATTGAATTGGTTCTAAAAAATGTTAAATCAGAAGATGGTGGTATTCGTTTAGGACCGAGTACGACTCAACATAGTGACGTATGTGTAAATGGTATGTTCTTGAATTATGCTTCATACTTCAAGACGTCTGAAATAAAACTTCATTCCATTGTAGACAGTATTCTGGCTGAGATAATGCCTGACGGAGGCTTTAACTGTCGATCAATAAGGAGTGGAGCAAAACACAGCTCATTGCATTCCACAATTTCAGTTCTTGAAGGGTTTACCGAATTTAGTAAAGCAGGCTACAATTATAGAAAGCAAGAAGTAGGTGATGCCATAAATTCAGGTGTTGAATTTATCCTGATGCACCAATTGTTTTTATCGGACCGAACAGGTCAAATAATTGATAAAAACTTCTTGAAGTTAACTTACCCTTGCAGGTGGCGGTATGATATTCTAAGAGCAATGGATTATTTTCAATATGCAGGTTTAGAATGGGACAACAGGCTAACAGATGCAATGACTTATTTGAATGAAAAGCAGAACAAAAACGGAACATGGAATATGCAAGCTGCTCATCCAGGACAAGTTCATTTTATAATGGAAAAAGCGGGCAAACCAAGCAGATGGAACACACTAAGAATTTTACGAATAAAAAAACACTTTGGAATTGAATAACTACGGCTAATAAGCTTTTGGCTCAATGGCGGTGATTGTGGTTAATTGAAAATCCTTCCTTGTATCAAATTTTGTGGTATGTTGTGAGTCAAGTGCTCCGAACTCCGCCAGGAGCCAAAACGCTATGATAAATCGATAAACGAAGAATAAAAACAGTTATAATGAAGAGAAATTTATTATTTGGAGTAGTAGCAGTAGTAATATTATTTGGGTGCAATCGGATAGATACTCTATCAAAATCGGTGGTGCCTCAAGAAGAAATGGAGGAAATTTTCAATGAGATTAAAACTCCGTTTAAATATGGTGTCGTTGTTCAGCATCCTGATACTACAAAAATGGTTGACAGTCCAACTATCTTTCGCAAAAACGATATCTGGTATATGACTTATGTTGTTTTTGATGGTCAAGGGTATGAAACTTGGTTGTCGGAAAGTGATGATTTGCTCAATTGGGAATCGAAAGGAAAAATATTGTCATTCACAGAAAATACATGGGATGCCAACCAAAAAGCTGGATACGTATCACTTGTAAATACCGATTGGGGTGGTGATTATTCCGTAGAAAATTATCAAGGCAAATACTGGATGACCTACTTGGGTGGAAGCACAGCAGGATACGAATCCGGCACATTAAAAATTGGCTTGGCAAATTCATCCAATTTAACAGAAGCGGAAGAATGGAATACAAATAATTCTCCTCTTTTGTCTCCCGAAGATGAAAATGTCCGTTGGTTTGAGAACAAAACTATCTATAAAAGTTTGGTCATTCGTGATAGCAGCAAACATACAGGGCATCCCTTCATTATGTATTATAATGCTAAGGGAGATACTGCTAACTATGAAAGTATTGCAATGGCAGTCTCTGACGATATGGTTACATGGAAACGATATGGAGAAAATCCTGTCATTACGAAAGGAAAAGGTATCTGTGGTGATGCTCAGATTGCGAAAATCGGGGATATTTACGTAATGTTCTATTTTGGAGCATTCTGGAAACCCGGTGCTTTTGAACGGTTTGCCTGCTCGTACGATTTAATAAATTGGACAGATTGGGAAGGAGAAGACTTGTTAGCTTCTTCAGAAGAGTATGATAAAAAATATGCTCATAAACCTTGGGTAATAAAATGGAATGGAGTTGTTTACCACTTTTACAATGCCGTGGGTAATAGTGGTAGAGTGATTGCATTAGCGACATCGAAAGATTTGAGAAAATGACTCCATAATACAGTGTAAATTTAATAGCAGATTTTAGAGCTTCGGCAACTTATTGCTACACTGCCAAGTCGTCAAAGACGACTGGACGGAAAATTTGAAATATTGAATAAACGAATTGGCCAAGTGCGAGCTTGGAAGTTCATCACTTTTAATCCCGCACTCCACTTACGTAAACGGTTACAAATAGCATTAGTAATCAGCAGAAAAGCAGCATCATGTTTTCTTATTACACCCATCCTCAAGCACGCTTATTTCAACTCAAGTCCTTTTACCTAGGTTAACGCTCCGGGTTCGGTTTCAAAAATTTTATAGGGTACGGGTTGCTATCTACGGTTTAGAGGAGCAGAATTGAATTGATT
>JAFMBQ010000522.1 GCA_017858365.1 Algoriphagus sp.
GCTAAGATTCCATATGACCTATAAAAATCAAATTATAAACACATGAAATCGAGCACGACCCTTATCGACACACAGAGGTATGATTATGCTGCATGCTAAGATTCCATATGACCTATAAAAATCAAATTATAAACACATGAAAAACCTGTTTTTGTGCTGAGCAACTCGCTCGAGCAAATTCCAAAAAAATTTCAACATAAAGCTCAGTTGATCAAAGGCACTTTGACCGAAATCTTAAAGAAAATCCACGCGCTTGGCCATCAAAGATTATATATTGATGGGGGGACAACTATCCAAGGTTTTTTGAAAGAGGACCGAATTGACGAAATGATCATTACCCTCATTCCCATCTTACTGGGAGGTGGAATCCCACTTTTTTCGGACCTATCAAAGCCTCTGTATTTTGAATGCATCGAGTCCAAAATTTATTTGGACTCAGTAGTTCAAAATCAATTTGTTCGAAAAAGACTTAAAAGCTAATTGTCTTTTTATTTCCAAAAAAATAGTTTCAGATGTTGTTGATCAAACCCGCCGAATTCAAGAAATTAGACGAGACAAAGTCTTCTCTCTATGAAAAAAATTCTTCTATTCCTTCTCCTTGTTTTAGTCCTAATGGGAAGTTTCTTGGCTTATATTTTTTCTACTACTGGTTTCTTCCGAGAAGTAGAATCCAGCAATGATTTTGGCCCGATCTACCAAACCATAGCCTTACCGGGAGTGGAGGATATGGCTATTGCTCGGGCTGATAGCTTATTAATTCTTTCTGTGGATGACCGGGCTGCAAGACGAGAAGGAAAGGAAGGGTTGAAAGGCCTTTACCTAATCGACTTAAGAGATCCTACTTTTGAACCTATTTCATTAACTGATGAGCTGGATTTTCCTTTTTTCCCTCATGGCATCAGCATATTCCCATTAGACTCTGCAAAGTATGGACTGATGGCCATCAACCATGTCGATGGAAAACATTCGGTTGAACATTTTATCCTTGAAGGAAAAAATCTCACCCATCAAAAAACAATCACAGATCCTAATTTCATTAGTCCAAATGATTTGGTGATGGTGGCCCCAGATCAGTTCTATTACTCCAATGATCATGGCTATACCGATGGATTAGGCGTTTTTGCAGAAAATTATATCGGTTTCAAAGCCGCGAATGTGGGTTATTTTAATGGAGTGTCTGCTGAGAAAAAAGTCGGAAGAATTGGCTATGCCAATGGAATTCAGTTCGATGCTTCCAAACGATTACTTTACGTAGCCTCCGTCCGGGCTTTTCAAGTCAAAGTTTACCAAGTGGATGAAAACTGGAACTTAACACTTTTGGAAGATATAGAAGTTGGAACCGGAGTCGATAATATTGAACTGGATGAATCGGGAGATTTATGGATTGGAGCACATCCAAATTTATTACAATTCGCTTCTTATGCTGCCGGCAAAAAGCCTATGGCACCATCTGAAGTTATTCAAATCCGCTATACTTCAGAAAACTCAACTGTGAAATCCATCTTTACTGACACCGGAACCACAATTTCAGGCTCTTCAGTGGCCTTGCCTTGGGGAGACTTTTTGTTTATTGGCAATGTCATGGACAGCAAAGTCTTGGTTTTAAAAAGAAACTAGGCCCGCTTCTGAATCGCGCGATAATGCCTTGGAGATTTCGCACTGAGCTTTTTAAAGCTCCGATTGAAGTATGAAAGATTTTCATACCCCACTCGGAAAGCAATTTCTGCGATTCCTAAATCTGTTTCTAAAAGTAACTTTTGGGCCTCCGCAATTCGGAGCTGCTGCAAGTATTGTGTAAATGTCTTCCCAGTTCGAAGTTTAAAAAATCGGCAAAATGCTTCTTTACTGAGATTTGCCTTTTCTGCTGCCTGATCCAAATTGATGGTTTGAAATCGGTTTTCCAACAAAAATTGCATGACTTGATTCATTCGCGTTCCATCGCGTTCGTTAAGGTTGGGACTACTTTGATTTAAAGGGATCAGTTCAGATTTGGCGCTATCCAGGAGCATGAAAAATTTGATTCCAAAAAGGAATCTTTCTAATCCCTGAAAAGCAGAAAATTCACTTAAGATTCCACTCAATTCATCCAAAATCTCTCCTTTGACTTGAAAGCAACTCCCGGCCATTTCACGGAATTTTTGCAGCGAATTCAATTCCTCCACCTCCAGCCCAGCTTTGCCTAACGTTTGGAAATCAAAGAAAACCGTGTTCCCTGCCACAATCAATTCACTTTCTGATTCGAAGTATTCTGAATCACTTCGAAAGACATGCGGTACATTTTCCCCTAGAAAAAACACATCTCCAGGCTGAAATCGACCGACATAATCCCCACTGAGAAACTGACCTTTGCCCTCCAAAATCAGTGTAAGTTGCAATTGTGGGTGCTGGTGGAGCTTATCATAGAAGTGTGCCCCTCTATCCTCTTGATAGCGAATAAATTCCTTTTGAGATTTTGGGATTTGAAAGGAAATGACTTTCGACATGATGAAATTGGTATCAAATTATTATTTATAAATGCAAAATATAAATAAATAGATCAATATAGTATCGATTAATATTAACCCTGTGGAAGAAAATCAGCTTTGGCTCCACTACTTTTGAAATAAAAAATACTATGAACTGGTACGGTGTATTTCCTGCGGTAACAACCAAATTTCATTCGGACGGAAGTCTGGATATGCCCTTATTTTTCAAAAATCTCGACTTCCAGCTCGAATCTGGAGTTCATGGGATTATCTTAGGAGGTACTTTGGGTGAAAGCTCAGCGCTTTCCACAGAAGAGAAAATCACGCTGACGAGAGAAACTGTAAACTACATCGCAGGCAGAGTTCCAGTTATTCTAAATATTGCTGAGGGAGCAACGCAAGACGCCCTTTTTTGGGCCAAAAAAGCAGAAGAATTAGGTGCCTCAGGCTTGATGATTCTTCCTCCTATGCGCTACGCGGCGGATGCTCGGGAAGTAGTTACCTACTTTAAAGCTGTGGCCAACTCCACCAAGCTTCCGATGATGATCTACAACAATCCTGTGGATTATAAGACTTTGGTAACAATCGACATGTTTGCAGAGCTAGCCGAATGCGAAAATATCCAGGCAATCAAGGAATCAACCAGAGACATCTCCAATGTGACTCGGATGATTAACCGCTTTGGGGATAGATACAAGCTGCTTTGCGGAGTAGATACCTTGGCCATGGAAGAGCTCTTGATGGGTGCTTGCGGCTGGGTGGCAGGATTGGTTTGTGCTTTCCCTAAAGAAACTGTGACCATTTTTAACCTTATTCAGGAAGGTAAAATCAAAGAAGCAGCAGAGATTTACCGTTGGTTTTTGCCCCTACTAGAGTTGGATATTCATCCTAAATTGGTGCAATACATCAAATTGGCAGAAACTCATTG